>JAIBJL010000112.1 GCA_020029545.1 Gammaproteobacteria bacterium | reverse complement strand
GCTTACGGCAAGACTGACGATTTCAGCTACAACGTGGTCGAAAACCCCGTCTCACTTCACGACCTGCACGCAACGATGCTTCATTTGCTGGGCATCGACCACAAAACTCTTACCTACCACTATCAGGGCCGCGACTTCCGCTTGACCGACGTTTTCGGCGAGGTGATCTCGTCGATTCTGGCCTGACGCCACACCGTTTGGGAGAGCGGGTTCTGCATGAGTAATAAAATTGAGCGCTACTCCACCGTAGCGGTGGTGCTGCATTGGGTCATCGCTGCGGTCATCGTGCTGCAGCTCTTCCTGGGCTGGCGCATGAGTGGCCTGGATGGTGCAGACCGTAGTTTCGTGTTGCAGATCCACAAATCGATCGGGATCACCATCCTGATCCTCAGCGTGGTGCGGCTGGTGTGGCGGCTGCGCAATCCTCCGCCCGCGGCCGACGCCAGCCTGACCCGCATCGAGCGTGTCCTGTCCACCTGGGTGCACCGTGGCTTTTATGTGGTGATGCTGGGCCTGCCGTTGACCGGCTGGGCGATGATCTCGCTTACCCGCGGTGGGACGATGACCCGTTTGTTCGGCCTGATCCCCTGGCCGCCGGTACCGTTCCTGAACCGCCTCGCCGCGGGACCCCGCGACATGATGGCCGGTGTGCTCGAAAACGCTCACAGCGCGCTGGTCTTGATCACTATCGCGCTGTTTCTCCTGCACGTCGCCGGAGCGCTGAAGCACCACTTCATCTCGCGTGACCGGGTGCTGCAGCGCATGGTCACCTGGATGCGCCAGTCGCGCCTATTCGAACCGCGGCTTCTGGTTATCCCGGTAGTCGGAGTATTGGTCGGGGCTCTGGCGTACGCGCCGCCACCACCAGCCGCCGCTGCGCCGCGGCCGAAGCCGACCGAACTCGCCAAAGCCGACATCTATCTCGACGTGGTGGCGCCGACGCTGTCGCGCCGTTGTGGGAGTTGCCACAACGACGACAGGACTCGCGGAGGCCTGTCATTGGTGGACCATGCCGCGGTGATGGAGGGCGGACTGCACGGCAACACCGTGGTGCCGGGAAATCCGGATCGAAGCGAGCTCCTGCGGCGCGTCACCCTCGCGAACTCCCACGATCAGTTCATGCCAAAGGGCGGCCGCACGCCGCTGACGTCGGAACAGGTGGAGGCGATCCGCTGGTGGATCGCGCAGGGTGCTTCGGGCTCGGCCGCCGTCGGCAGCCTCAAGCTGACGCCTCCGGCGCAGTCCGCATTGGCCAGCATTCTTGGTTTTGCGTCCGACGAGGTGCAGCTCGTGTCCGCTGATGACGAGAGCGCGGACCTGCCTACAGTGGCGGCAGCCGATCCGAAGACAATCGCGGCGCTGGAAGCCAGCGGCTTCGTGGTCCGCCCGGTCGTCAGTGGCGGGACCTTGCTCGATATCAACTACTCCACGCTGCAGCCGTTATCCGACGCGCAGCTCCAGATGCTCGACGCGGTCGCGCTCCAGGTACTGCGGCTGAATTTGCGCGGGGCCGAGGTCACCAACGCCGGGCTCAAGACCATCGCGCGTATGACCAACTTGCGCCGGCTGCGCCTTGAGTCGAACCCCATCGACGACGGGGGGATGGCCGAGCTGCAGGGGTTGAAGGAACTGCGCTACCTGAACCTGACCGGCACCAAAGTTACCGACCGTGGTCTCGTCTCGCTTGGCACTCTGCCCAAGCTGCGCAAAATCTACGTCTGGAACACCACGATCTCGCCCAAGGCTGCGGAGACGTTGAGGCAGAACCATCCGGAGCTGATGGTCAACACGGGGGTGCAGTTAAAGTTGCTGGCGCCGTCCGCGCCTGCCGCACCACCGCGCGTGTACTGAAAATTTGCGAACGTGAACGCTGGGCCGAACGGTACGACCCAGCGTTGTCCGTTGTGTCTTTGTCGATCGCTTCTCTCCGGCTGCATAGCGTCGTGAGTAGCGACGAAGGTGAAGTGAGGGCAGGGCAGGCACAAGCCTGTTTTTATACTGCGAGCGGAACAGGGTCTGGTTCAACAGCTCGCGTGCACTTCCAGCGAGCGGATCGCACTCGATCGAAATACCTCATCGCAAAACATGTCGTGCCGACATGGGTGCTAGCTATTACCTCGTTGTGCCGCCATGTCGATTCTGAGCAAATTAGACTAACCCGGCCCGCTGTCCGGGGCCTTTCCTGCTTTCTCCGTCGCGATCCCTTCCGGATGCGTATCCTCGTAGACGTCGAGCGCGGACTCTGCACCCTTGCCGCTCTTGGTGAAGCGCGGCGCGGTCTCGCGATAAAACAGGCTGACCACGAAGCCCACGGCTAACCCCCAGAAGGCGAGCCAAAGCGTGTTTTGGATGCCGTAGTTCTGCGTGATGTAGCCCCCCAGCGCGGGCGCCACGCCACCGCCGAAGATTTCGCCCACGGCGATGATGATGCCGCCGGTGGAGGCGATCATCCCGAGCGGAGCCGCCTCGGTCGAGATCGGGCCGGTGATTAGGGCCAACAGACCGGCTGAGAACCCGGTCGAGATGAATAGCACCACGAACAGCGTGAGCGTGCCGGCGCTGGCGTCCAACTGCATGAACAACCACAGGAACGTCGTGCCGATGAAGAAGCCCACGGCGGCGATGGTGCGCCGGCCGAACAGGTCGGACAAGCTCGGCAGCAGCCACTGGCCGAAGAAGCCGCCGAAGCCGATGGCCGCCTTCACAAGCGCCGCCGACTTGTCGTCCAGTTTGAGGTAGGTCGTCAGGTAGGCGGTGGTGAACGCGGTGATCACGAACATTCCACACATGGCGCACAGCAGGCAGACCATGCTGAGAGGCACGTTGCGGTGGCTGAAGATCGCCTTCAATGACAGCTTAGGTGGCTTGATCGCCGCGACATGGGCACCTTCGCCAGAGGTTCGGGCGGCCCGGCGCGCCATGATGGTCGCTGGCTCGCGGATCGTCCGGGCGACGAGGACGGCAACGATGAGCCCGGGGATGCCGACGATGGCGAATACCCAGCGCCAGCTCATGTAGTCGAGCAAATAGGCGGCGATGATCGGTCCGAAGCCTACGCCGAGCAGGGAGAAGACGGATTGCTGGAGGCCGAGGTTGAATCCGCGGCGAGACGGTTTCGACGCCTCGGCCGCCGTGGCGTAGCTGGTCGGGCAGAAGGCCCCTTCCGTGACCCCCATGATCGCGCGAATGGCGAACATCATTGCGTAGCCGGTCGCGAGGCCCGAGAAGCCGGACAGCAGCGAGAAGCTGATCAAGGCGGGCACCAGGACCGCCTTGCGGCCAATGCGGTCCGACAGGCTGCCAGCGAACAACGCCGCTATGCCCCAAGTGATGCCGAATACCGAAATCAGGATCCCGATGCGTTGGGGGTCGAGCCCGAGATCCTGCACCATGGTTGAGCCCTTGAGGCCGGCCAGATCCGCGATGACCCAGCGATCGAGCCCGACGAGGCCGAAGCCAAGCGTCAGCAGCGCAATCGTTTTCCATTCATAGGCTGTATCCCAGCGTCCCGAAGTACCTGCTTCGGCGCTGGCGGTGTGATGAACTGCTTGCGCCATTCAATTCCCCTTCGTCTTTATCTTTGTGGGTTCGCGGGCTTGAGATATAGAGGGCAGCGCCCAGCCCGTAAGCGGTGTTCGCACACGCCCACGCCATTGCGCGGCACAGGTGGCATCGCCGGGCCGCCGGAAGCGCATGTTCTCGACGATGCGCTCGTCCTCTCTGTTCAAGTTCTTCAGAAAACTCTCCAACTCGTCCAGTCGCTTGTGGGCCGCCGGCAGGTCGGCTGCGTTGTCCGGCTTCAGAACTGCGAGTACGCAGTAGCTTTGTTGGAAGTTCGGCCGTGGCGAGTGGGAGGTCGGCATGACGAAGTGCCCGGGCGCGAAGGGCTGAAGATCTCTCATGGAAAAGGAGTTCTGGTAAAACAATTTTCCGGCGCCGGTCGGATTCGCCACAGCGAAGTCGAACGACAGCGTTGTTTGGTCGACCTTGAAATTGCAGCCATCCTCCGCGTGCGGCCAGTGATGCACCGCCTTCAGATGCTGAAAATCCACCGCGTTCGTATTCAGTATCCAGCTCTCGACATTCATGGTGCCCAGGTCCGTCGTGCGCCACACGACGTCCTCCTCGGTGACGCCGATGAGCGTGGGGAATTCGCCGAACGGCTCCTTGCCGTTGAACGCCCAGACGAGGCCCCAGCGTTCCGCGACCGGATAGTTGTAGAGGGTCGCGGTGTCCATGCCCCTGCCGAGGACCGGGATGTGCGAGCAGACCCCCGAGGCATTGAATCGCCAATGGTGATAGGGACAGCGCACCTCACCCTCCACCATCTCGCCGCCTGAGATATCCGCGCCAAGGTGTGGGCAATAAGAGCTCTGCACGACCGCCTTTCCGTCCTTATCGCGGTAAGCCATGATGCGCGAGTTAAGGAAATCCACGCCCAGGATTTTGCCCTTCGGCAACTCTTCCGAAAGGCAGATGGGATACCACGCTTGAAAATAGCTGCCGTCGTCACCCCAATATCTCAGGTTGACGTTTTCGCGTACGCTTTTTGCCAAACCGGCCGTCGTATCTCTACTCATAATCTATTTCGTCTCGAATATGCTTTGGACCTGATCGTCTTTCCCCGAAAAGGGATCGACACCCATCATTACCCATTCTTCCGGTGGCACCGGGGCAAGGTCCACTCGAACATCCAGACATGCCGGCCGGCCAGAGGCAGCGGCCTGGTTCAACGCTGCCCGAAGTCCCGCTTCGTCCGTGACGCTGATGCCCAGCGCGCCGAAGGCGGAAGCCGCTGCCTGATAATCTCCGTTGTTGAGCGGAGTGGCGACCACGCGATCACGTCCGACAGTCATTTCCTGGAAATGTTGCGTCGCCCCCCAGCTGCGGTTGTTCATCACGACCACGATTAAGGGAATATCGTGGCGCACGAGCGTATCGAAATCCGCCAAGCTGTAGCCCACCGAACCGTCGCCGGTGACGAGCACGGTCCGTCGGCCATGCTCGGCATCTGCGACGGCTGCGCCAATAGCGACGCCGAAACCGCAGCCCATGGTTCCCAAAAAACCGTGGGTCAGAAACGCGTTAGGCCGCGCCTGGCCGATGACCTCGCTGAGCCAGTGGTAGGTCAACGCACCGTCGGCAACCACCGTGGTGTTTGTATCGACCCAGTCCGCCAGAACGGACGATGCGACAAAGGGATGAAGTTGGTCTCCAAGCTCGGAGGCGGCGCGCGCAGCGACGAAGTCAAGACGTTCTTGCACGGCGGAGGTGACCCGCTGACGCCATTGGCTGCGATCGGGCCAGGATCGACGGCTCGCCCGGTCCGCCAGCGTAACCACCACCGAAGATACGTCCGCCTCAATCCCCAACGCCACTTGCTGCAGCCGGCCTATTTCACGCGCGTCGGGGTCGACCTGCACGACGGTTGCCTCATGGGGCACGAGTTCGCCGCTTCCATGGCGAATGTGCATTCCGAACCGCAGCCCGAGCATCAGGATCATATCCGGCGCGCCCACTCTCCGAATATTCGTCAGGGCCTGCACTAGCCCAGCCCCGTTCGCCTCGTCCAGCCTGGAAACAACGCCCAAAGCGCTGTAATCGGACAGGACGGGCACTCCGATGACGTCGATCAGCCTACGCAACGCTTGCGGTGCATCGCCCCGCGCAGCTTCCGAGCCGATCAAGATCAGCGGTCGTTCGGCTGACTCGATGAGATTGAGCACCTGATCGATGGCGGCGCCGTCTGCCGTAGGCGTTAGGGGTGCCTTGGCGCCGAACGCCTCGCTGGCCTTTGTCGGCGCCGCGAGAAGATCCATGGCAATGTCGATCATCACAGGCCCCGGCGGAGACGCGGTTGCGATGCGGATCGCTTGCGCGACGATACGCGGTATGTTTTCGCCGCGGGCCACGCGGTACGCCCACTTCGTAATGGGGGTTGCCACCGCCACCTGGTCGAACCCGGCCTGGAGCGTATTGGTTTCTTCGGCTGGCTGGGGTGCAGAACTCGTGAAGTAAAGCACCGGCGTGCGATCAAGCAGGGCATTTGCCATCGACGTGACTGCATTGGTGAAGCCGCCGCCCGCCGTCACCAGTACGACGCCAAGCCGCTTGGCGACTCGCGCATACCCCTCCGCCGCATGGCCCGCCGACGCTTCATGCCGTGTATCGATCACACGAATGCCGCGCGCGCGGCAGGCCTGAAAAATGGGGTCCAAATGCGCCCCGTGCAGACCGAATACCGCGGTCACCCCCGCTTGCACGAGTTGCTCGACTACAAGATCACCGCCACGCTTGATCCCCGCGTCGTCAATGATTGCTTTTTCGGGGAGGGCGGACGGTTTCAGTTCAAATTGCTCACTTTTCAAACGCCACCCATTTGCCGATTACAGCTTCGTCTTGTTGGAACTCATACCAGTTTATTCTCACCTCGTGATAAATGCGATGGAATTTCCTTTGATTTCGCGCAAGCAATTAGTGCATCGCCGAATGCATACGGATCCTGCGGTTAGTTGCCGTTGCTCGCTTGTTGCTGCGGAGCACTTTGTCACCGACTAAAGCGTCAGATACCGTGGTTTTCCACGAGTGCCGCAGCTTGCCGGGCAGCGCAGCATCCGGCGTCCGGTCGGTCTGCCTGGGTTGGTTGATCGAGTCCCAAACGCTGGGTCGGCATGAATTAAGATGAGGAGGCAACTTCATTTCTTCGTAATTGATTCAGCGCATCGTCGGGGAGTTGGATGGTTTGATTCGACCCAGGCCTGTGAAAGACCTGCGACAAGGGGTGAATCCCGATGAAAACGGACTTCAACAGGATGCTCTTGGATGAATCTCCGGACGCTGTCATTGCCACCTCGCCCGAGGGTCGAGTGCTGTTTTGGAACGGCGCGGCCGAAACGATTTTCGGCTATAGCAGCGAGGAAACCGTCGGGCGCACGTTACATGAGACCATCGTGCCCGCGGAACGGATCGCAGAGGAACAGCAGATTCTTCGCGACGCCCTAAGCACCGGTCTCTGCACGTATGAGTCATTCCGCAAGCGCAAGGACGGTTCGCTCGTTTACGTCGATATCACCAGCAAAGTTGTCCAGGATGCACAGGGGAACGTCGCGTTTGTCCTGTCGAGCAAAAAGGATGTCACCCAGCTCAAAGTTCTTCGTGATGCGAAATTGGTCGAGGCCAGGTTCGGCGACCTGTTGCAGTCCACACCCGACGGCATCGTGATCGCGAGCCCCACCGGACGAATCGTGCTGGCCAACACACAGGTGGAATCCCTGTTCGGCTACGAACGAGGTGAACTGCGCGGCAAGCTTATCGAAGTGCTGCTGCCGGAACGCTATCGTGGTCCGCACGTGGGACATCGTTCCAAGTTCTTCACCACGCCTCGCACGCGATCCATGGGTGCGGGGCTGGAGCTTTACGGTTTGCGCAAGGACGGCTCCGAGTTTCCGGTCGAAATCAGTTTGAGTCCGCTCGAAACCGACGAAGGCACCCTGGTTATGAGTGCAATTCGTGACATCAGCGAGCGCAAGAAGGCCGAGCAAAAGTTTCGTGGCCTGCTGGAATCCGCACCGGACGCCATCGTCATCGTCGATCGCGGCGGCGAGATCGTGCTGGTCAACTCGCAAGCCGTGAACCTGTTTGGCTATCGCAGGGAAGAGCTGCTGGGTCAAAGGATCGAGATGCTCGTGCCGTCCCGCTTTCGGGAAAAGCATCCGACCCATCGCACGCGATTCTTTTTCGATCCCAACGCGCGACCGATGGGCGCGGGTCTGGAACTCTACGGCCAGCGTAAGGACGGGACGGAATTTCCGGTGGAAATCAGCCTCAGTCCCCTGGAAACGGAAGACGGCACGCTGGTCTCGAGCGCTATTCGCGACATCACCGATCGCAAACGCTTCGAGCAAACTCTGCAGGAAAAGAACATCGAGTTGGAAAACGCCAATCAAGCCAAGGACCGCTTCCTGGCCACCATGAGCCACGAATTGCGCACCCCGCTCAATGCGATCATCGGCTTTACCGGTACCCTGCTGATGAAATTGCCGGGTCCGTTGACCAAAGACCAGGAGAAGCAGCTACGCACGGTGCAATCGAGCGGCAAGCACCTACTGGCGCTCATCAATGATTTGTTGGATCTGGCCAAAATCGAAGCGGGAAAGGTCGATCTGCATTTGGAGCCGACCAGTTGCCAGGGTGTGCTCGAAGAAGTGGTAACGACCTTGCGACCCCAGGCGGAGAAGAAAGGCCTCAGTCTGGCGACGACGCTTCCTTCCTCGGACATGGTCTTGGACACCGATCGACGGGCGCTGAGCCAGATCGTGCTCAACCTGACCAACAATGCCATCAAGTTTACGGAGCAGGGCAGCGTGCATCTCAAGCTCTACCGGGAGCAGGCGAATGGCCAGGTGATCATCAGCGTCGAAGACACTGGCATCGGCATCCTGGCCGAGAATCAAGCGAAGTTATTCGAGGCGTTCTCGCAGGTCGACCCGACGAGCGGGCGGCGCTATGAAGGCACCGGGCTGGGACTGCATTTGAGCCAGCGACTCGCCCTTTTGCTGGGCGGCAGGATCACCTTTGACAGTCAGTACGGCAAAGGCAGCACGTTCAGGCTGCTCTTGAATGAGAAATGACTCATGCCAGCACGGATTCTGATCATCGAAGACAATCCAGAGAATCTGGAGTTGATGAGCTATCTATTGGAGGCACATGGCCACACGGTGCTCACCGCGACCGACGGCACAAGCGGAATCGACATCGCACGCACGGAGCTTCCCGACCTGATTCTTTGCGACGTGCAAATGCCAGGACTGGATGGCTTCGCCGTGGCGCGCGAGCTCAAGGGCAATGCGCTCCCGCGCTCCATTCCACTGATTGCAGTCACGGCCTTGGCCATGGTCGGTGATCGCGACCGGATGCTGGCTGCCGGTTTCGATGGCTACCTCCCCAAGCCGATCACACCGGAAACGTTCATTTGCGATACCGGAGCCTTCCTTCGACCTGAACTGCGCGCTGCGGGTACCGTGCCAGACTCAGATTCCGCACCGTCTCGGCCGCCGAAGTCGTCAACCGGCCGTCGGATTCTAGTCGTCGATGACATGGCGGTGAATCTGGAACTGGCCGTGAGTCTGCTGCAGCAATCAGGACACGAGGTGCTGACTGCACAAGGCATCGAGCAAGCCCTGAACATTGCCCGACACAGCCGCCCGGATCTGATCCTTTCGGACGTCTGCATGGGACGAGAGAGTGGCTTCGACTTCATCAGGGAAGTCAAAGCCGATCCCACGCTGCAAGGTACCCCATTCGTTTTCCTCACCGCTACCATGACGGACACTGCAGCAAAGAAAATGGGAATGGCGCTGGGCGCCACCCGGTATCTCGTGCGTCCCCTCGAATCGCAACAACTACTGGCGGAGATAGAAAACTGTCTGCGAGCGCCAGAGTAGGCTCAGAAATAGGCAAGTGTAGTCATGGCAAAGATCCTGATCGTGGATGACTACGCCGCAAACCGCGAATTCCTGGTGACGCTGCTTGCTTACAAGGGACATGATCTGCTGGAAGCAAACGACGGCGCGGAAGCCTTGGCGCGCGCCCGCTCTACACTTCCGGATCTGATCATTACCGACATCCTCATGCCCACCATGGACGGGTATGAATTTATTCGTCAACTGCGCATGGACTCGGCAATCGCAAATACTGCAGTCATTTTCTGCACCGCCGATTATCACGAACGCGAAGCTCACCGGCTTGCCAAGTCCTGCGGCGTGACCAATCTCCTGATCAAGCCGTGCGAGCCCGAACTGGTGTTGCACGCCGTCGATGCTGCACTGGGTCTTGCAACCGAGACCCTGATCCCTGCGCCTCCCGAGGAATTCGACCGCGACCATCTGCGTCTACTCACCAACAAACTGTCGCAGAAGACCGCGGAACTGCAAACCGTCAATCAGCGTCTTGCCGCACTGATCGACATCAGTTTGCAACTGGCCTCCGAGTCGGATCCGCAGCATCTGTTCGAGAAGGTCTGTCATTCGGCGCGCGCGCTGATTGGCGCGAGGTATTGCACGGTGGCGGCCAACGACGATGCTGGAGAAATCGCTGAGCACTTTTTCACCAGCGGAATCGATGCCGGCACGGCTCTCAGCGTCGGCAAGCCATCCCTCAGGCAAGGCGTATTGGGCAGGATGCTCGCCGAAGGCGGCAGCTGCCGGCTTCGGGATCTGGAGAAAGATGCGCACTCACTTGCATTGCCCACGCACTTTCCGCCGGCACGCTGTCTGCTCGGTGCGCCGATCAGCTCCCTGAAACGAACCTACGGATGGCTTTGCTTCGGCGACAAACTGGGCAGCGACGAGTTTAGCGAGGAAGATGAACGACTCGCGACGATACTCGGCGCGCAAGTGGGTCGCATGTATGAGAACGTCACGCTCTACGCGAAGGCGCAAAGCTACGCGGCCGACCTGGAACAGGAAGCCAGGAAGCGGAAGCAAACACAGGAGAGTCTGCAGGCTCAATTGGGCCGCCTCGATCTGCTGCACGACATCACGCGCGCCATCGGCGAGCGACAAGATCTCCTCAGTATTTTCCAGGTGGTGATTCGCAGCCTGGAGGATAACCTGCCGGTCGAATTCGGCTGCATCTGTCTCTACGAGCCTATAGAGCAGGTGTTGACTGTCACCAGCGTCGGCGCACGTAGCGGCGCATTGGCCAGGGAACTGGCGCTGACAGCGGGCGCACGCGTTCCCATCAATCAGAACGGCTTATCGCTTTGCGTGCAGGGTCAACTGATCTATGAGTCGAATACTGAACGCGTACCCTTCGAATTTCCGCAACGGCTGGCGCATGCCGGCTTGCGTGCCCTCGTCGTAGCCCCGCTCCAGGCGGAGAGCACGGTATTCGGCGTGTTGATTGCTGCACGCAAGCAGCCGGAGAGTTTCAGCAGCGGCGACTGCGAGTTTCTACGGCAATTGAGCAAGCATGTCGCCCTCGCTGCGCATCAGGCGCAACTCTACGTCGCCCTGCAGGGGGCGTACGAGGACTTGCGCCAGAGCCAACAAGCCGTCATGCAGCAGGAGCGATTGCGTGCGCTGGGTCAAATGGCTAGCGGCGTGGCGCACGATATCAACAATGCCATTTCGCCGGTGGCGCTGTATACCGAATCGTTGCTCGAACTGGAGACCAATCTGAGTGATCGTGCACGCCAATATCTGGGGACGATCCGGCGCGCGATCGAAGATGTGGCGCAGACGGTCAGTAGGATGCGGGAATTTTATCGACCGCGTGAGCCGGAACTCCTGTCGGGGCGGATCGACCTGAATCAAATTGTCGAACAAGCAGTCGAATTTACGCGCGTGCGCTGGAAGGACGTGCCGCAAGAACGTGGCATCGTGATCGATCTCTACAAGGAGCTTACGGCCAACTTGCCGGACATCGTCGGCACCGAAAGCGAGATTCGCGATGCGCTTACCAACTTGATTTTTAATGCCGTGGACGCGATGCCTGACGGAGGCAAGCTCATGTTACGCACGCATGCCACGGCGGACCGGACCGAGCATTTCGCGGAAACAGCGCAGCTGGAGGTGTCGGACACAGGCATAGGCATGGATGAGGTCACGCGGCGACGTTGCTTGGAGCCGTTCTTCACGACCAAGGGCGAACGAGGCACGGGGTTGGGTCTTGCCATGGTGTACGGCATGGTGGAGCGACACGGTGCGGAGATTGAAATTGAAAGTACAGCTGGCGTGGGAACAACGGTGCGGATCATCTTTTCTGCCGCTCCGGCAACGCTCAGCGCCACCACCCCGCAAGCGCTGCAAATGCCGATACGTCCACTACCAATTCTGATCGTGGATGATGATCCGGTCATTCTCGAGTCGATGCGCTCGACATTGGAGAGCGATGGTCACATCGTGACGGCCGCAGATGGCGGCAAGGCAGGCATCGACGCCTTCATCTCTGCGCAGGAACGCAACCAACAATTCGCGGTGGTGATTACCGACTTGGGAATGCCTTACGTCGATGGGCGCAAGGTAGCGGCAACGGTAAAGGCCAGTTCGCCGGCAACGCCCGTCATTCTGTTCACCGGCTGGGGTCAACATCTGACCACGGACAACGAAATACCGGCCCACGTAGATCGCGTACTCAATAAGCCCCCGAAACTGGCTGAGCTGCGCAGCGCGATTGCTGAAGTGATGATGAAGGGTACCGCGCCGTCATCTATGGCATGAGTCATGCGGCCGCCGATTGGGGTCAAGAAGGCGTTAGACAGAGCCAGCCTTCCCACTGCTTGATCGGGCGATGGCAGCCGCCGGCTCCGTAGAGCTATAGGCGCTAGTAACTGTGCTCCGGTCCGGGGAACGAACCCTCCTTGACGGCGCGTGCATAGTTCGCAAACGCAGCGCGAATGCTGTTGTCGCTTGTGGCGAGAAAGTTCTTCACGAACTTGGGTACCTTGATGTCGGGCGGGGTAATGCCGAGCAAGTCGTGCATCACCATGATCTGGCCATCGACGTGCCTGCCAGCACCGATGCCGATAACAGGAATGCGTAGCCGTTGCGTGATACGTTCGGCAAGTTGCTGCGGGATGGCCTCCAGCAGCAGCAGGCTGGCCCCAGCCTGTTCCAGGAACACGGCTTCGTCGAGAATGGTCTGTGCCTGTTCCGGATTGCGTCCCTGCACGCGAAATCCACCGAAGCGATTGATGGATTGAGGTGTCAGGCCCATGTGCGCGCATACCGGAATACCGCGCTCCACCAGCAGGCGCGTGGATTCGGCAATCCAGCGACCGCCTTCGAGCTTGACGATGTGCGCACCGGCGCGCATCAGTTGCGCCGCATTGTCGAGCGTCAGGCCTTCCGAGTAGTAGCTCATGAAGGGCATATCGCCCATGATCAGCGATCCGACATTGCCACGCTTCACCGCCTCGAGGTGATAAAGAATGTCTTGCATGGTGACAGGCAAAGTCGAGTCGTGGCCCTGAATCACCATGCCGAGCGTATCGCCGACCAACAGCACCTCGATGCCTGCGCTGCTCGCGATCTCCGCAAATGTGGAGTCGTAGGTCGTCACGCAGGCGAAGCGCTCGCCCTTTGCCTTGAGCGCTTCCAGTGTTTTCAGCGTGATCTTGGCTTTCGAATTGATACTGGACATGGCGCCATCCGCGGCTAGGTATTCGATACAGCCAAGAATAGCAGGGCGCGGATCCAGATTCGCTTGTCCTCGGCAACAGGCACTGACGCTCAACTTCAAACCATGAAACAGGCCGTCCTTTCCATCAGTGGGATTGCTGCCGCGACGCTAGCGGCATTCGTACGCTCTTGTGCTTGGTGGTGGAGCGTCGCCGCTCAGCGGCGGTAACACGGCGCCGCAAGTCAGCCAGCGTCATGGGACGGCCCAACAGATAGCCCTGCACGCTGGTAACGCCCAAGCTGAGCAGCGTCTGAAGTTCTGCCTCCGTTTCCACGCCTTCGGCAACGATGGCGATGCCGATTTCGCGTGCAAACGCAATGAGCGCGGAAGCCAGTGCGCGTCGTTTGGGATCCGCGTCGATGCCGCGCGTCAGACTGATGTCGAGTTTCACCAGTTCCGGTTCGATGTTCAGAATATGACGCATGCTCGAATAACCGGCACCGGCGTCGTCGATCGCGACTCGCAGTCCTGCACTTCGCATGGGTGCGAGCGCCAGCGCCAATGCATCGTAGTCCTTGACGCGGGCGTGCTCGGTGATTTCGAGCACGATGCGTTTCAGGTCGATATGCTCCAGCACCGGTGCCAGTGCGTCGCTCAGGATAAAGTCGGGCGATGCATTGATCGCGAGATAGAAGCTCTCGGGAAGATTTTGCAGGCACCGCAGTGCCGACTGGACGGCACTGGCTTCCAGTTCCGAGCCCATGCCGACCGCAGCAGCCTCCGCAAACCATGCATCAGGTGTGCGCGATGGAGTGCATTGAAAGCGTGCCAGGCATTCAGCCCCCGTAATGCGCTGCTGCGTGAGATCATAGACCGGCTGAAAGACAATCGAAGGCTGGCTGTGTTCGATGGCGTCCCAGATCCTGGTGTGCTGCTCATTCCAGCGGCGATGGTTCATGACATCCTGGTCGATCTGGGCCGCCAGCAGTTCGGCGAAGGTTTTCATGATCTGCAGATCGCGCTCAGTCAACGACATGTCGGGCAAGAAACTGAAACAGCAGAAGGTGCCGTAGACACTGCCATCGCTCAGATGAATGGGTACGCTCACATGCGCTCCGATCGGAATGGCACTGGTTTCCGGCAAGGCTGCGGCGGCGGGCAAGGCTTGCGCGTCCTGGATCAGTTCAGGCAGGCGACCCTCGACGACGCGCTGGCAGTAGCCCGCGCTGAGCGGTGCCGTGTCGCCGGCACGTATGGGCGTGCGATCCGCGGCGTCCACATTGGTGAAGACGCGCTGATGCGCACGAAACTCCGACACGAAGGCGACATCCATTCCCAGGTGGGTGCGGACTGCATTGAGCATTCGATCCACGTTCACGACCGGCGCGATGGCAGCAGGCCCCGTGCTCAGCAGCGAACTTAACGGGTTCTCGGTAATGTGCTGATGCATGGACTTCCCCTTAGTTCTGCCGATTCCGGCGTGTCGGACGTGACAATCGAGTGAATGAACACTCATGGGGATTGAGGCCTCACGCGTTCAACCGGCCCTGCGAAGAACGCTTCACAAGAGTTATCGCTGGAGTTATTGCCGAAATCGAGAACGAGTTTGAGTGTCGAGCTTCCACTGTCTGCTTAGCAAGACAGCAGAAATACTTGGTGAGATGCGTGCGACCGCTATGACCTGCCGGGATGGTGACGATGCGATCCGCGGATCGCCATGTCCTGGACAGAGTGGAGACCGCCGGACGGGACACCGTGTGACGCTCATTGCCCCTGACGGGGCCGCCGGTCGACGCTGCGTAGTGGTCCTGACGGCAATCGTCGTATCCTATGGCGCCAGAAAGTCGCAGCCAGAGGCATACCGGAATCCATGTTCATGCGGACCCCATCGCGACGGGACCTTGTACCAATGATCGAACGCAGGCGCTCATTGCCTCCGCATGGCAGCGTAGGTCGTACCGTGACTGTTGCATGAGCAACTCTCTCTCTGGCGACAATGCTCCCGGTGTGCCGCGTCTTGCCAGTCGACTGTTCTTTGCGATTTTTCCGGACCAAGAGACCGCCGAGCGGATTGCGACGCTGGCGTTGAACCAGCGCGCCGCACTCGGAATGACAGGCACGTTGCTCGCGCCCGAGCGCCTGCACGCCACGCTGTATTTTCTCGGTGACTACGTCGAGTTGCCGCAGGAGACGATTGCCAAGGCTCAGGAGGCGGCTCAGCGGGTGGCGGTGGCTCCATTCGAGGTTGCGTTCGATCGTTGCATGAGCTTCGCGGGACGGCCGGGACGCCAACCCTTCGTGTTACGCGGTGGCGCAGGCGTGCAGGAATTGATTTGCCTGCAGCGCGCTCTGGCGTCGGCCTTGCACCAGGTGGGGCTTGCCAATCGCGCCAAGTCGAAATTCACACCGCATGTCACATTGCTGTACGACGAACTACGCGGCAGGCAGCGCGCTGTCGAACCGATCCGCTGGCAGGTCCATGAGTTCGTTCTGGTCCACAGCGTGCAGGCCCAGTCCCAAGCCCAGGCCC
>JAIBJL010000420.1 GCA_020029545.1 Gammaproteobacteria bacterium | reverse complement strand
CCGAGCGGGTGTCCACGGATGGACACCCCGGGCTTGCGCGCAGCAGGACTGCGCAGCGCAATGCCCGAGTCGCTGTTTCATCAGCGCCCCGACCAATAGTGCCGATGGCTATCGCGATAACGGGTTGGCGGCGCAACGCCCCGCGCACCGACCGTCATAAGGATGGCACCGCTGTCGATCGTCGAGAGGCCGCTCGCACCCGACTGCTGCCAGCGAGCGACGATATCGGACTTCGGAAATCCCCAGCGATTGCGATACCCCGCCGAGAACAAGGCATATTTCGCATGCGCAGCTGCCACCAGCGCGGGCGTGGATGAGCTGCGACTGCCGTGATGCGCGACGATCACAATGTCGGTCGCCGGCAACCCTCGATTCACGATGTCGCTCTCCGCCAAACTTTCGACATCGCCGGTCAACAAAGCACTGCCACCGCTGCCGGTGATCCGCAGCACGCACGAGGAATCGTTATCGCTTCGATAGCTTGCATTGCCGGGATGTAGCACATCGAATGTCACCCCATCCCATTGCCAGCGCTCTCCGGCCCGACACCCGCCGACATTGAGCGCCGTAGCAATCTCGGACGGTCGCAGCGAAGGTCCCAGCAGCAGTTGTCGCGTGGGCATGCTTCTGAGCAGTGTCAGCAGGCCACCGCGGTGATCGAGATCGGCATGGCTCACCATCAGCATATCGATGTAGCGCACACCGATGCTGTGCAGAAAGGGCAGCACGACCAACTCGCCGGTATCTCGACCGCTGCGAAAGGCAGGGCCAGTGTCATACACCAGGGTATGACTTCGAGTTCGCACGCTGACGGCGAGACCCTGCCCCACGTCCAGCATCGTGAGCTCGAACTCACCCGGCAAGGGTGCCGACGGACGATGCAGCATCGCCGGAGCGCACAGCAACAGCGCCGCCACACGTACCGGCCAGATCGCTGGGATAACCAACAGCCATGCCCCCACCAGCAACGCGACGAACACCGGCAGCGGCAGCGAGGGCACATGCCACACTGCGAGCGGCAGGCTCGCGAGCCATTCAATGCCCGGCCAGCACCCGGCGAGTAGCTTCGTCGCCAGACCGAGCAGCGCAGATCCGGCAGATAATGAGAAGGCAGATAACATCGTGCCGATCAGCACCAGCGGTACCAGCACAAGGGTGAACAGCGGCACGGCCATGGCATTGGCGAGGGGCGATATCAGCGACAGCGCGCTGAATGCAGCAATGACCAGCGGCGCCATGCCGATCGTGACCGCAAGCTGGACGTGCGTGAAACCACGCAACACCCCGGCGCGTCCGAGCTGCCCACCGGATGCCAGCAGAATGACGGCCACCGCCACGAACGACAACCACGCACCCGCGGCGAGTGGGGCAAAAGGATCCCATAGCAGAATCGCGATCAGCGACAAGCCGAGGGAATTGCCGACGCCCAGCTCCCGACGACACCAGCGCGCCGCAAAGAACACACACAACATGATCAGCGTTCGTTGTGTCGGTACCGACAGTCCCGCAAGACAGGAATAGGTAACCGCACCGAACACGCCCATCGACGCTTTGCCACGCACGGCAGTCCAGCCGCGGCGTTGCGCGCCTGGGAGCCAGACGAGACGGCCGCCCCACCACGCCAGCAGCGCAGCGACCATGCTGATATGCAGACCGGAAATCGCCAAGAGATGCGTCGTACCGGTCGCAGCGAACACGCGCCATTGTTCCGCCGTCATCGCCTGCGTCTGACCCACGGCCAGTCCTTGCAGTACGCCCAGCTGCGAATGATCGTGAGTGGCCAGCGCAATGCGCGACGCCAGCCAAGCTCGCAATCTCAATATGCCGTACCGCCATGACGCCCGGCTCAAACGCAAATTACGTGCATCGGCTCGCACGTAACCGGTCGCGCCTATCCTTTCGCGAAACAACAAGCCCTCGTAGTCGAAGCCTCCGGGATTCGCAAAACCATTGCGGCGTTTGAGTCGCACGACGAACTGCCAGCGCTCGCCTGCGGCCGGCCACTGAGCGGTGTCGTACCAGGCGAGCCGAATACGCGACGGCACACCGGCGGCACGTTCTACTGTATCGAACTCGAATTGCGGATCGGTATCGGTGGTATCGGGCATCGACGCAATGAAGCCGCGCACCACAATATCCTGCCCTTCAAGGCTCGCGGGAAGATCGTCCGATAACCGCACGCCGGCATTGAACCAGGCCCAGGCAATTCCCAGCAGCAGCGCCGTGAGTAATACATATCGCCGCCAGGCCGCAATCATCAGCGCCGCCGCGAGCAACCAGGCGTAAAGCGCTGGCGGCAGTACCGCGAGCAGATGTACCACGCAATGCCCTATGAGAAACGCCAGTCCAATGCGCCACATTCCGCCTCCCTGCGGATACGCGTTGTCTCGCTACGCGTTATAAAGTCGATCGCGGTGATCGGTTGTCGTTACAAAAACTTCAGTCGTCCCCGAGGGATGAAAGTAGCGTTTTTACCATTAATCACTACTCACCATTCACTTTCATACCAACCGCAACTGATACGAACCTGGCGGACCTGCGATACTTAGCGGCCCGGTATCCCGCGCCGGACCGAGATCCCATTCCCTCCTGATGCCCAGACGCATTTTCAAATCCCTGAGCCGCCAGCGCCACCGTTGGAAAGCTCTCTGGTTCCTGCGCCCTGCCCGCTTGTTGCTGGAGAACTCCGCCTACTGGAGTCTCAACCGCCGCAATGTGACGCGTGCTTTCGCGCTGGGACTGCTGCTTGCCTTCGTGCCGTTGCCGGTGCACACGGTACTCGCTGCCCTGCTCGCTCTGCTGCTGCGATTGAACATTCCCGCAACGGTTGCCGGTACCTTGATCGTCAATCCGCTAACTGCCGTGCCCATCTACATTGTGTGCTATCGGATCGGGCGCACGCTGCTCTCGGCACCACCGCAACCATTTCACTTCGAAGCCAGCCTGCACTGGCTGACCACCGGCCTGCTGCCGATCTGGAAACCGTTCCTGCTGGGATGCCTGGTCGTCGGCACACTCACGGCGGTTGCAGGCTACATCCTGCTCGGCGGCATCTGGCATCTGAGCCTGGTACTCAAATATCACAGCCGCAAACGCGAGTCGGCAGCCAAATCTGTGCAATCACCGACTAAGTCGCCTGACTCACAAGTTCGGTGACGTATTTGCTCAGGCCGCGCGGAATCATCGTAGGACATGGACACCAGCAGCTACACTGATCACGCGATCACAGAGTCTCAGCTTCTTAGAATTGTCAACGAACTTCCGCGCCGATGAAGCCACCCTTGTCCCCCGGGAGGGCGGCTGCTCACGGGGCTTCTGCGCTGCGCGCGCTGCGGCCACAAGCTGCATGTGCGCTACGGGGGCAAAGAGGGAACCCTCCCGTGATATCTGTGTAAAGGCGACTATGACAACAGCGGCGGGCGCTACTGCATCGGCTTTGGCGGCAAAAGCGTGGACAGATCCGTCGGCGATGAGGTGTGCGCTGTGCTCGTCGACATTGACGAGCCGAACCAGAAGCTCAAGCTCATCGTCCATTGGCACGGCGGCGCGCACACGCAGCTATCGGTGTTGCGCCCGCTGCACGCAAGCATTGCCCATAAAACCGCCGAAGAAGACTGCGAGCTCATCCGGAAAATGGCTGTGCGCTACTCGGACGCCGAAATCGCGCAGGTGTTGAGCAACCTCGGCCGAAAAACCGGCAAGGGCAACCGCTGGACCCAAACTAGCGTGGGCATCGCCCGGCGAAAACTGGGTACCAAACCAGCGCCGCCCAAAGATCCGCAACTGTTCAACTCCATGCAGGCCAAACTGTTGCCGGCCACACAGCTCGTGCCATTCGCGCCTTACGAGATCCACAGGGCGGATCTGGACAGCGAGCCTATCGCCGGCATCGTCAAAACACTCCAATCCAGTGGCAAACTCATGCTGAAAGGGGGGTCCGTTGGACAATCAACAGTCTCTCTTCTCGTAAAATCAACCGCTTAACAATTTTGGGTATTTAGCCCATGCAGTCATCCAGCAATACACATGCAGACGAGCGTTGAACTGAACAATGGCCGCTGCGACGATTTCCTCAAAAATTACACGGTCCTGCTGGGTGGAAAGCAGGTTTTCTCGATGATTACCACGAAGGATCACAACGATGTCAGTCAGCCCCTGCCACTGTCTCAAGGTGAAACGGTGGTGACGCCACGCACCGACATCAAGGTCGAGCAGGAAGCGGCGCACATGTTTGTGTTTCACGCGGGAGTGAATCTCGACGAAATCGTGCGCGCCGTGAATCAGGTGGGTGCCGCACCGGGCGACCTGGTCGCCATTCTCGAAGCGTTGAAGGAAGCCGGCTCGCTG
>JAIBJL010000111.1 GCA_020029545.1 Gammaproteobacteria bacterium | reverse complement strand
GACCTACAAGGATGTAGGGAATGCCGAGCTGTGTCGGGAACACAGATCGGCCGACCTACAAGGATGTAGGGAATGCCGAGCGTTGTATGGAACAACGCCGGCCGCTGAGGGCGATGACGGGAAAAGGTGTGACTTTTCCCGCACGAATGCCGCGGCCATGTACCCTGGTGGCACTCGATGAAATACGTTTCATGCTTCGGGGTCACCCTGCCATGACCCAGGTTGCTGGTTTTCCTCGCGCCATCGACCTGCAGACCTGCATCGATCATCAGCGGTTCTGAGGGCACTGTTCGCAAGCAATCTGCGCGGCACGGCGTGCGCGCCGCGCAGAGTTCAGTACGCGTTAATTCGCCGCGCGAAACAATTCAACCGATTGCCATTGGCCTGTATCCTTCACGGATGCTAAGTACCCCCAAGCCTTTGATCTATCTGGCCTCGGCCTCACCCCGCCGCAGTGCCCTGCTGACCCAGATCGGGATCGCGCATCGCGTCCGGCCGGCCGATATCGATGAGCAGTCTTTGCCCGCCGAAGCGCCGCGCGACTATGTAACCCGGCTGGCCCGCACCAAGGCGCAAACCTTGTGGGATGCGCTCGAGCCGGCGGAGCGTTTGCCGGTACTCGGATCGGATACGACCGTGGCATTGGGTGGCGACATCCTCGGCAAACCGCGTGATCGGGCCGACGGCTTGCAGATGTTGTCGCGGCTGTCGGACCGGACGCACCAGGTGTTCACGTCGGTGGCGCTGTGCCATCGCGAGGGCTGCGATCTGCGGCTCAGCAGCAGCGAGGTCACGTTCCGTTCGCTCGACGCCACGGAAATCGCGGCTTACTGGGATACCGGCGAGGCCGCGGACAAGGCTGGAGGCTACGCGATCCAGGGCTTGGCGGCAGTGTTCATCGAACGGCTCAGCGGCAGTTATTCCGGGATCATGGGGCTGCCGCTGTTCGAGACCGCCGAACTGCTGCGATTGATCGGGTGGCAACTGTCGGCCGGCGCGGCGACTGCCGATACCGCGACTCCGCTGGCGTTCGGCGGAGCGCGCGGATGACAGCCGAAATCCTGGTGAATGTCAGTCCGCGTGAGACGCGCGCCGCATTGGTCGAAGAGGGCGTGCTGCAGGAGATGTTCCTGGAGCGAGCCAATCGCCGCGGTCTGATCAGCAATATCTACAAAGGTCGTGTGTCGCGTGTGTTGCCCGGCATGCAGGCGGCATTCGTCGATATCGGGCTGGAGCGCACTGCATTTCTGCATGCGTCGGACATTGTGCATCCGGCGGTAGGCGAGAATGGGCTGCCCGATCAGCCGGTGGCGACCGGCGAAACTCAGGACATCCAGTCGCTGGTCACGGCCGGCGGCGAGATTCTGGTGCAGGTGCTCAAGGACCCGCTCGGCACCAAGGGGGCGCGCCTGACCACGTTTGTCACCATTCCGTCGCGTTACCTGGTTTATATGCCGAAGGGCCGCGGTATCGGGATTTCGGCACGCATCGAAGATGAAGCCGAACGCCAGCGCCTGCGCGAAGCGGCGGCACTGTTTGTGCGCCCCGATGCGCCCGGTGGGTACATCGTACGCACGGCGGCCGAAGGCGCGACGCCCGACGCCCTGCGCGCCGACATGCTGTTTCTGGAAAAGCTCTGGACCATGCTGTGCGAAAAGGCGGCGCGCGCTCGACCCGGCAGTCTGGTGTACGAAGATCTCCCACTGGCGGTCCGCGTGCTGCGCGATGTGGTTTCCAGCGGTGTCGACAAGGTCAGCGTCGATCACGTCGACACTTGGCAGCGCATGACCGAGTTCGCGCGCACGTTCATGCCGGACATGACGGAGCGGATCGAACAGTACAGCGGCGACCGGCCGATCTTCGATCTGTACGGCATCGAGGACGAAATCGAAAAGTCGCTGGATCGCAAGGTGCCGCTGAAGTCGGGCGGCTATCTGATCTTCGATCAGACCGAAGCGATGACGACCATCGACGTCAACACGGGGGCTTACGTCGGGCATCGCACCCTGGAGGAAACGATTTTCCGTACCAATCTCGAAGCCGCCGTTGCCATTGCACGGCAACTGCGATTGCGCAACCTCGGCGGTATTATCATCATCGACTTCATCGACATGGAAGAGGAAGAGCATCGCCGGCAGGTGCTGCAGGCGCTGGAAAAGTCGCTGATGGGCGATCATGCCAAGAACCACATTTCTTCGGTGTCGCCGCTCGGTCTGGTGGAGATGACGCGCAAGCGTACGCGCGAAAGTCTGGAACATATGTTGTGTTCGCCGTGTCCCACCTGCGAGGGGCGTGGATTTGTCAAAACGACTGAAACGGTTTGTTACGAGATCTTTCGCGAAATTCTGCGACAGTCGCGTCAGTTCGAATTTCAGGAATTGATGGTCCTGGCGCACCAGGACGTCATCGAACGCCTGCTCGATGAGGAATCCGCTGCGCTGGCGGAACTCGAAGTGCATACCGGCAAGCCGATACGCCTTCAGACCGAGGCGCTGTATCAGCAGGATCAGTACGATGTGGTGCTGATGTGATTGCGTCATGGCCTAGCGTTATCGACTGAAGCTCATGCCCGCCTTGCTGCGCAAACTGCTGACCCGATTCGCCATCGTCGCTGCGACGGTGGTGGTGGTGTGCGCGCTCATGCTCGGCGCGTTCCAGTTCGCCGTCAGTCGCCTGCCTGGCTATCGCGTGCAGCTGCAGCAGTTCCTGCAGGAGCGCACCGGGCTGGCAATCGAATTCCGCGAACTCGACGCGCAGCTGCATTGGCGGGGTCCGGAACTGGTGTTCAAAGAACTGGTCGTGCGCACGCCGGATCGTACGCGGGTACTCGCCTCGGCACGACGCGGCAGCGTGGCATTCGATTTATGGAATTCACTGGCCATGCGACAGCTGACCTCGGGGCAATTCACGCTGCAGGCGCCGCAGATCGGCCTGATCCGCACGCTTGACGGCCGGCTACAGCTCGTCGGGCAGAGCGCCTTGCCCGAGCGCGACAAGCCATTCGAATTGAGCCACTTGCCGCTCGGCAGCTTCCAGGTGCGCGATGCGATCGTCAGCTTTCGCGATCAGGCCACCGGGCGCGGACCCTGGGCGCTGTCGGGCGTGAGCTTCACTCTCGATCGACAGCCCGATCTGATGGACTTGCGTGGAACTGCGGCGTTGCCAGCCGCGCTTGGTAAATCACTGCGCTTTACCGGCCGTGTGCACGGCACGCTCGGGCGGCCAGACACGCTATTTTCAAGTTTTGCCGTCGATGGGGAGGCCATCGACCTGGCGGGATGGGCGGACATGTTGCCCGATGGCTGGCCGGCGCCGGAGTCCGGTCACGGCGCGGTGCGAATCGCGGCCGCTTTTCGTGGGCAGACGTTGAGCAACGTATCGGCCAAAGTCGATCTGCACAATGTGACGGCCGTGGCACCCGCGTGGTCGACGCCCCTGCCGACCGCGGATCCATTGATCGTTCCGGCGGCGCGGGACGAGGTGCAACCCGGGGTTTCGCCTCCTGCCGCGGCCGAAAATCCGGCAACGTCGGCTGACGCTCTGCTGAGCTACCAACGGATCGCATTCGGGTTGCGCGTGCAGCAACGGGCGCAAGGATGGGAATTGTCATTGAGCGATCTGGAACTGTCGCGCACCGATTCGCCCTGGCGCAGCGCCGCACTCCAGGCGCGTTGGCATCAGGGCGAGGGCGGAGCCTTTGCGATTTCCGGCAAAGCTGACCGCATCGTGCTGGACAATCTGTGGCCGTTGTTGGCGTATCTCCCGGAAAGTGACGCCACGGCGCAGCTGCGGGCACTCGCTGCCGCCGGCGTGATCGACACGCTGAGCTTCGACGTCGAGCGAGGCACTGCTGCCGGAGCTGAAGCGGCGCCCGTCTGGCGCTACACCGTGAATGCCGGCCTGCAACAAGTCGCCGTGCAGCCTGTGCGCAAGTCGCCGGGCGTGACTGCCATTAGCGGTCGCCTGCGCGCCAGCGATAGCGGGGGGGAATTGCAACTCGATGCACGTGACATGTGGGTCAATCTGCCAGCGGTGTTTCGCAATCCGCTGCCGCTGCGCTCGTTGGTCGGCAGCCTGCAATGGCACCGCGAGCCAGCAGGATGGCATATCAGCACCGATTCGCTCGAACTGGATAGCGTCGACGGCCAGGCGAGCGTGGCCATGTTGCTGACGCTGCCGCGGGATGGTCCTTCGCCAGTCATGGATCTGCGCGCGACCGTGCACGACCTGGATGCAACCGCCACATCGAAGTATCTGCCGGCCAACAAGCTCACGGCGAAAACTCTCGACTGGCTGGATCATGCCTTCGTGGCCGGGCGTGTCATCGAGGGTGAGGTGACGATCAAAGGGCCGCTGCGCTCGTTTCCGTTTCGTCGTCGCGACGGGCAATTCCTCGCGCGGGCCCGCGTCGCGGGCATGGAGTTCAACTATCAGAACGGCTGGATGCCGGCGACACAACTGGCGGCGCAGGTCGAATTTCGCAACGAAGGGATGAATGCGCGCGCTATCACGGCGCAGCTCGGCGAGTTGCGCATCCGCAATGCGCGCGGCGACTTCCCCGACTTCCGTGAGGGCGAGATTTCCATCAAGGCAGAGGCGCAGGGCGATTTCGGTCGCGCCCTCGCTTTTCTGCGCACCAGTCCGGTGGGGCCCGCGCTCGGTCCGCTGTTTGCGCGACTGCGCGGCAACGGTCCGATTGCATCCAGCGTAGCGCTGCAGTTGCCGTTGCTGCATCTTGCCGATCGGCGCATCGATGTGACGACGCAGTTTGCGGGTGCCACCGCAATGCTCGATGGGGTCGAAGCGCCGCTGACGTCGCTGGTCGGGTCGTTGACTGTGCAACAGACCTTGTTGAGCGCTGCGGACCTGCAAGGGCAACTGCTGGGCGGTCCGGTATCGATCCGCATCGCGCAGAATTCGCCTGATACCGCGACGCTGGCGGCCCACGGTCGAGCGCTAGCCACGCAAATCATTCCTTTCATCCCAGCGATGGTGAGAATCTCGGGTGCCACCGACTGGCAAGCGAGCACGCGTATTCGCGCCGGCCAAGCCGATGAGCAACAACCTCCGGTGCAGAGCTGGCAAGTGACTGCCGCCATGGATGGCCTCGGTGTGGTCCTGCCGTATCCTCTCGGTAAGCTGCAGGAAGGGGCCCGCCCGCTGCGTGCCGATATTGAAGTGGGTGATGAGATTGTAGCGCGGGCGTCTTACGGCGACGTACGCACATTGCTGCGCATACAGCGTGTGAACGATCGTTGGATATTCGATCGCGGCGGTGTGCGCGGGGATGGTGTGGCCGCGGCGTTGCCTGCGCATCGCGGCCTGCGTATCGAAGGCGATCTCGACCGTATCGTGCTCGACGACTGGTTTGCTTTGCGCAGCGGTTCGCCCGCGGGCAGTGCATCCGACGGCGCTGGCCGACTTGCCGATGTGCTGCAGGCGGCCAACGTTCGCGTCGGTCAGCTCGATCTGTACGGCTATCGCTGGAACGACGTGCGCGGCGTGTTGCAAGCGACCGATACCGGCTGGCGCGTCGATGCCGCGGGACCGGATATCGCCGGGCAAGTCCAGATTCCTGCGACATTCACCGGTGAATTGCCGCTGACGGCGACGATGGATCGTCTGGTGTTGCAGCAGGACGATCGTCACGACGCCCAGGAGGGCGGCGAGCAACGCGATACGCGCGGCGATCCGCGTGCCTGGCCGAGCCTGCGCATCCACGTCGCGGATCTGCAGATGGACGAACATGCGGTGGGCGAGGTCGATCTGAAGGCAACGCGCGTCGCGAATGGTCTGCAGATCGACTCGCTCAATATTACCCAGCCGCATGCGACCGGCGAAGCCAGCGGCGCTTGGCTGCTGACACCGCAGGGCGAGCGTTCCAGCCTGTCATTGAATATTCTCAGTACCGATGTGGGCGATACGCTGCGTACCCTGAAGTACAGCCCCTTCATGGAGGCGCGTCGTGCGGAGTTGTCGGCGGATCTATCCTGGAACGGTGGCTTCGGTGCCGATTTTCTCGGCAAGGCATCCGGTTCGATCGCGGTCAATGCGGAAGCCGGACAGCTGTCATCGCTGCAGCCCGGCGCCGGCAGAGTGCTGGGGCTGTTCAGCGTGGCAGCGCTGCCGCGACGTCTCGCGCTCGATTTCAGCGACCTCACCGAAAAAGGCCTGAGCTTCGACTCGGTGCATGGCGATTTCGATATGCGTGAGGGCAATGCGTACACCACGAATCTGACGCTGCGGGGTCCGGCGGCGGAAATAGGCATTGCCGGGCGCACCGGCCTGGGAACGCACGATTACGATCAGACGGCAGTGGTCACGGGCAATCTGGGAGCCTCGTTGCCCGTGGCCGGCGTGCTGGCGGGCGGTCCGGCGATCGGTGCGGCGCTGTTGCTGTTTTCGCAGGTGTTCAAGGAACCGTTGAAGGGCATCACGCGTGGCTACTATCGAATTACCGGCAGCTGGGACGAGCCGGTGGTCGAACGCGTCGAAGCGGCGGCCATCAAGGAAGCCAGCACCGGGAGCCTGCTGTCCCGCTGATTCTTTGCCACACTGCATTATGTTGGTCATCATGGGGGCCTCGCCGCCAGTGCGGGCCCTCCGACGCTGTGATGCAGGACGCTGTGATAGCGCCCTTGCAGCCGCGCCATTCGGCCGCATTCATTGACTTCACGCATCGACACGTCAACTCATGCCTACCCCTCCTATGCCAATCCTAGAGACGACCACGCGAACGACGGCCAGCACCGCACTGCACCTGGAGCTGCCAGCCGGCATCGACACGGCGCAACCGCTCGATGTGGCACGGCAATCGATTCTGGTGCCCTCCGGACTGGACGACGAACGCATTGCTCAGGTGCTCGGCAGCGTCATGGGTTACAGCGTCGACTATGCCGACATGTATTTTCAACTCAGCCGCGAGGAGTCGTGGTCGCTGGAAGATGGCATCGTCAAGGACGGGACTTACAGTATCGAGCAGGGCGTGGGTGTCCGTGCGCTGGCCGGCGAGAAAACCGGCTTTGCCTATTCGGATGAAATCCTGTTGCCGGCGCTCACGGAAGCATCGCTGGCTGCGCGCGCGATCGCACGCAGCGGTGCCAATACTTCGATGCAGGCCTGGCAGTCGACCAGCGGTCATCGGCTGTATCTGCCGTTCGATCCGCTGGAAGGATTGAACGACACCGACAAAGTCCGGTTGCTGGAGCAGATCGATGTCGAAGCGCATCGTATCGATCCGCGTGTCAAGCAGGTCATGGCGAGCCTGTCCGGTTCGCACGAAGTGGTGCTCGTCATGGCAAGCGATGGCACTGTCGCTGCCGACGTTCGCCCGCTCGTGCGTCTTAATGTCTCAGTCATCGTCGAAAAGGATGGCCGACGCGAGAGTGGCTATTGCGGCACGGGCGGGCGCTATGCATTCACGCGTTTTCTCGAGAACGATCGTTGGAAAACCCAGGTGCATGAGGCGGTGCGCAGCGCGCTCGTCAATCTCGACGCAGTCCCCGCGCCAGCCGGCACCATGACAGTCGTGCTGGGCCCGGGCTGGCCGGGCGTCCTGTTGCACGAAGCGATCGGTCATGGACTGGAAGGCGATTTCAATCGCAAGGGCACCTCGGCGTTCTCGGGACGCATCGGTGAACAGGTCGCAGCGGATGAGTGCACGGTCGTCGACGACGGCACGCTCGGTTCGCGTCGCGGTTCGTTGAACATCGACGATGAGGGTACGCCTACTCAGTGCACGACCCTGATCGAAAATGGCGTGCTGCGCGGCTATCTGCAGGACAAACTCAATGCTCGCCTGATGGGCGTGAAGGCGACGGGTAACGGACGACGCGAATCGTTTGCACATATGACACTGCCCCGCATGACGAACACCTACATGCTGGCGGGCAAGCGTGATCCGCAGGAGATCATCGGCTCCGTCAAGAAAGGCCTGTACTGCCACAACTTCGGCGGCGGCCAGGTCGACATCACGTCGGGCAAGTTTGTGTTTTCGGCAAGCGAGGCGTACCTGATCGAAGACGGCAAGCTGGGCGCGCCGGTGCGTGGGGCGACCCTCATCGGTAACGGCCCCGACGTGCTGCGGCGCGTCGCGATGGTCGGCAACGATCTGAAGCTGGATGAAGGCGTGGGCACTTGCGGCAAGGAAGGGCAGGATGTGCCGGTCGGTGTTGGCCAGCCTACCTTGCGCGTGGATGGATTGACGGTCGGCGGAACGGCAACCTGACGCGGATCGTTATCGATCGCCGGCAACACTTCGGGGGTATTCCAATGTGGCTCGCGCGGCCGATCTACGAATTGCTACCGTATTTGTACATGCTGGTCGGCATCGTGCTGCTGGGCGTCGCCTGGTCGGCGCGGCTCGGCACGTTGCCTGGACTGCTGATGTTTGCGGGTGCGATCAGCCTGCTGGCGGGGATCGTCTTGTGGCTGCGGCGCCGGGACTTTCGCAGTCGTCAGGCTGAGTACGACGAGAAATCTCTGGATCTCTGAGAAGGTCGCGACCGCACTGCTATGGTGATATGAAAGCAGCGCTCTGGGCTATTCACCAATCACTTTTCGTGCGCGCCCGATCTCGAAGGATGAAACGTACTTTATCGAGTGCCACCCAGGCACAGGGCCGTTCCAGCGCTTCCTGCGCCCACGGCATTCGTGACCGTAGGAAATCCCTAAAGCCACGCCTTTTCCCGTCATCGCCATAGCGGCCAGCGTTGTTCCATACAACGCTCGGCACTTCCCACTTCCCTGTGGTCGGCCGATCTGTGTTCCCGACACAGCTCGGCATTCCCTACATCCTTGTAGGTCACGAGTGGCAGGGCTCGGCGGTGTCTTGCGGCGAAGCATCGCTTCGCTCCGCCGAGCGGGTGGCCATGGATGGACACCCAGGGCTTGCGCGCAGCAGGAACGCGCAGCGCAATGCCCGAGTCGCGTTTCAACTAGACTAACGCCGCGCCGGCAAGGAATCGGCGTCGTCTTCTTCTTCGTCTTCGCTGTCCGGCGTGCCGCGAAAATGGCTGCCGGACATGGCCACTACTTCATTGTCGTCGTGGTCGCCACCGATCGTGGCGCGGGTGCGCGACAGGCGTTCGTCGAAATACATGATTTCGTGCTGGCCGATGTGGATCACATCGCCATCGTTGAGTGCGCGCCGGCGCACGCGCTTGGCGCGCACGTAAACACCGTTGGTGCTGTTGAGATCTTCGAGCACCGAGGTCTGTACCGTTGTCACGATCTGGGCGTGATGACGGCTGATGTACTTGCTGTCGATCTGCAAATCGTTGTCCGGTGTGCGCCCGATGATGAAGCGACCCGCGGTCAGATCGTGCTCGGCGATGGTCTGTCCGTTGAAGCCGATCAGCACGCGTCCCAGGATCTGGCGTCGCTCCAGACCATTGACTGGATCGTAGACGCCGGTGCTGGTACCGGTGCCGCGCCGTTCGGGGTGAGCGCGCGGTCCCGCCGCCGCTTCTTGTGCTGCTTGCGCCGCTACAGAGGCTTTGGTGCTGGCACGCTGCGAATACTCGACCCACTGCATTTCGTCGATCGCCGTCTCGACATCTTTGACGGTGACTACATCGCTCTCACGGGCGAAGGCCGCCATCAACGACGTGTCGCATAGCGTATTGACCAGGCGCGGCACGCCACCCGCGTAGCGATAGATGAGGGAATACGTATCGGGTGCGAAAATCTCGCGACCCTGCGAACCGGCGACCTCCAGACGATGCTGGATGTAAGCCATGGTGTCGGCCTTCGACAGCGCTGTCAGGTGGAACTTGAGTCGCACGCGCTGCGACAGCTGTACCAGGCTGGGCGAGTTGAGCTTCTCGTTCAGCTCTGGCTGGCCGGCGAGGATGATACGCAGCACTTTCTCTTTCGTGGTTTCGATGCCCGAGAGCAGACGGATTTCCTCCAGCACTTTGCCGGAGAGGTTCTGCGCTTCGTCGACGATCAGGAGGACACGGCGGCCCTGTGAATACTGTTCGACCAGAAATTCGTTGAGCGTGGCGAGCAGCTCGGCTTTCTTCATCCTGAAAGGTTGGAAACCCCACTGCGCCAGCACGGACTGCAGAAACTCGACGGAAGACACCTGTGTCTGGCTGATCTGCGCCACGACCACGTCCTTTTCCAGCTCCTTTAGAAAAGTTTCGATCAGAGTGGTTTTGCCCGAGCCGATTTCGCCCGTGATGATGACGAAACCGTCGGTGAACCAGATCGTCGACTCCATGTACGCCTTGGCGCGCGCATGGTGCTTTGACATAAACAGGAACGCCGGGTCCGGGCTCAGCCGGAACGGAAGTTCCTGAAGTTTGAACAACTCTAAGTACATGCGATGAAGCGGTGTCCTGACTGAGCGGTATTTCGGTGCGTAGCAGACCAGGCGTCGGGCATCTGGTTTCGTTGGCGAAGGGCTGCGCTTAGCAGCCTGTCGGATTTAAGATTGATCTACTGCGGCGGTGTCAGCTTACGTCCATTTTTTCGATCCTTCTCGTTAAATAGCTTTGGCTATTCGCCTCGAAGACAACGAAAAACTGTCCTCCATCTGCCACGCGCCTCGCTACGATCACTTCAGTCCGACAGGCTGCTAACCGGACGCGTGCAAGTGTACGGGGTAGCTGGATGGGATTCAAAAATCCAATTGCCGAACGCAGGTAGGCACTGCTGTAAAAGTATTGCGTTATAACCTGGGTTCTGTGACTTTACAGTGTTCGTAAGGGTGGGTTGCCGCCCCTGCGCCGGCTGCCCGGCGCTCGGTCGGCTTATAGCGACATTCGCCTTGCTAACGGGGGGGCGAGGTCCCTGATGCCGTTAACGCCTGCAGGCACGCAGAAGTTGCTTCAACGCCCGGTCGCGGGCAGCGGCGGATGCCGCGACAAGCGTGGCATGCCCGAGCTTGCGATTCGCGCGCGGCTCCTTGCCGTAGCTGTGGTAATGGACACCTGGGATCTTCAGCACCTCCTGGAGCCGCGGCATGGTGCCGATGAAATTCAGCATGGCCGCATGCCCGATGGCCTCGGTGCTGCCCAGCGGCAGTCCCAGAATCGCGCGCAGGTGGTTTTCGAACTGGCTGGTCAGCGCGCCTTCGATCGTCCAATGACCGGAGTTGTGGACCCGCGGCGCCATCTCGTTGGCGATCAATTGGCCGCCGCGAACGAAAAACTCGATGGTGAGTACCCCGGCGTAGTCGAAGCGGCGCAGCAGCCGGCGCAGATACGTTTCGGCCTGGCGTTGCAGCTTGGCGTTGCGATACGGCGCGATGGAATGTCGCAGGATGCCCGCACTGTGCGAGTTTGCTGCCAGCGGATAGCTGCGAATTTCCCCCCGCGTACTGCGTACGCCGATGATTGACACTTCACGACTGAAGTCGATGAAACCTTCGTAAATCAGCGGCACGCTGCCGAGTTGTTCCCATGCGATGTCCAGGTCGTGATGCGTGCGCAGAACGTACTGTCCGCGTCCGTCGTAGCCGAGCCGACGGGTTTTCAGCACGCCCGGCAGGCCAATGCGTGCCGCGGCGCCTTCCAGATCGCTGCGACTGTCGACCGCGGCGAAGGGCGCCGTGGGAATGCGCAGTTTGCGGAACAGCGATTTTTCATCGTATCGATCCTGCGATGCACCCAAGGCATCGGGTGGGGGCAGAAACGGCTTGGTAGCAGCAATGTCCCGTACCGCATCGACCGGCACATTTTCGACATCGAAGGTGACGATATCGACTTCGGCTGCCAGCTTATGCAGGCTCGCTGCGTCGTCGAAAGCACCGCGCACCATCCGGCCAACCTGGGCGCCGGGCGCCTCCTCGCTCTGATCGAGAAACACGAAACGCAAGCCGAGCGGATAGCCCGCCAGAGCCAGCATGCGTCCGAGCTGGCCCGCACCGATAATGCCGATGTTCATGAATGCGCAGGTGCTGCGCCGGCCGGCTCCGGCCTGGCTGGATCCGGATTGGCAAGCACGGTGTCGGTCTGCTGCGCGCGAAACTGGTCGAGTGCC
>JAIBJL010000419.1 GCA_020029545.1 Gammaproteobacteria bacterium | reverse complement strand
GATTATTCGCAACGGTCACGTGTACAAAGGCTCCAAGCCGGTGCACTGGTGTCTCGACTGTCGTTCGGCACTCGCGGAGGCGGAAGTCGAATACGAAGATAAGGTGTCGCCGGCCATCGACGTGCGTTTCGCTGCCGTGAATGTGGCGGATGTCGCGAAGCGTTTCGCCGTGACTCAGTCGCTGCGCACCCCGGTCAACTTCGTGATCTGGACGACCACGCCGTGGACCTTGCCGGCGAACCAGGCAGTGGCGCTCGGTCCGCAGATTCGCTATTCGCTGATCGACACCGGTACCGAAACGCTGGTGCTCGCGACCGAGCTCGCCGCGAAAGTACTGGCGCGCGCCGGCATTGCCGAATCGCAGCAGCTGGCGCAGACCAGCGGTGCGGCGCTCGAAGGACTGCAGCTGCAGCATCCCTTCTACGAACGCGTCGTGCCCGTCATTCTGGGCGATCATGTCACGCTGGATGCGGGTACCGGCGCGGTGCACACGGCGCCGGGACATGGCCAGGAAGACTTCGCCGTCGGGTTGAAATACCAACTGGCCGTCGACAACCCGGTGGGTAGCGATGGTCGCTTCGTGGCCGGCACGCCGCTGTTCGCCGGCGAACGCGTGTTCGATGCCAACAAGCATGTCATCGACGTACTCGACGAACGTGGCCAGTTGCTGCAGCAGGAGACGCTGAAGCACAGCTATCCGCACTGCTGGCGGCACAAGACGCCGGTCATCTTCCGCGCCACCGCGCAATGGTTCATCAGCATGGAACAGGCGGGCCTGCGTCAGTCGGCGCTGCGTGAAATCGGTCGCGTGAAATGGATGCCGGCCTGGGGCGAAAGCCGCATCGGCAACATGGTCGCGGATCGTCCGGACTGGTGTATCTCGCGTCAGCGCACCTGGGGTGTGCCGCTCGCCTTGTTCACGCATCGCGCCACTGGCCAGTTGCATCCGCAATCGGCGGAGCTGGTCGAGAAGATCGCGATGCTGGTGGAGCAGGGCGGCATCGACGCCTGGTTCGATCTCGATCCGGCGGCGGTGCTGGGCAGCGAGGCAGCCGACTATGAAAAAGTCACGGACATCATGGATGTCTGGTTCGACTCGGGTGTCGTGCATCACTGCGTCGCGAAGACGCATCCGGAGATCACTGCGCCGGGCGATCTGTATCTGGAGGGCTCCGACCAGCATCGCGGTTGGTTCCATAGTTCGCTGCTGACGTCGGTGGCATTGCATGACCGCGCGCCCTATCGTGCGGTGCTGACGCACGGCTTCACGATCGACGACAAGGGTCGCAAGATGTCCAAGTCGCTGGGCAATGTGATCGTGCCGCAGAAGGTGGTCGGCTCGCTCGGCGCCGATGTGTTGCGCCTGTGGGTTGCGGCCACCGACTACGCGAACGAAATGAGCTTGTCGGATGAGATTCTCAAACGCGTTGCCGATTCGTATCGGCGCGTGCGCAACACCGCGCGCTTTCTGCTCGCGAATCTCGCCGGTTTCGATGTGCAGCAGGACAGCGTAGCGATGTCCGAGCTGGTTGCGATCGATCAATGGGCGCTGTGGCGTACGCAGCAGGTGCAGGAAGAAATCATCGAGGCGTATCGCAACTATCAGTTCCATCTGATCTACCAGAAGGTGCACAACTTCTGCAGCGTCGATCTGGGCGGTTTCTATCTCGACGTGCTGAAAGATCGCCTTTACACGATGCCGGCGAAGAGCCAGGCACGTCGATCGGCTCAAACGGCGATGCGGTGGATGGCGGAGGCACTGGTGCGCTGGTTGGCACCGATCCTGTCGTTCACGGCCGAGGAAATCTGGCGCCATATGCCGGGCGAGCGCCCGCAATCGGTGTTCTTCGATCACTGGGCGCAGCTGCCGCCGTCGTCACAGTTGCGACCGGCATTGGATTGGGATGCGGTGCTGAAGCTGCGCGGTGCCGTGGCGCGCGAGTTGGAAAGGGTGCGCAGTACCGGCGACATCGGCGCACCGCTCGATGCCGAAGTGGATGTCTATTGCAGCCCGGCGCTGCTGCCGACGATAGCGGCATTCGGCAACGAACTGCGCTTTGTCTTCATCACCTCTGCAGCACGAGCGCTGCCGGCAGAGCAGCGTCCTGCCACGGCGGCCGCAGCGGAGCCGAGCGACGACAACCAGGCATGGATTCTGGTGCGCCCGAGCGCCGCGACCAAGTGTGTACGCTGCTGGCATAAGCAGCCGGATGTCGGCCAAGACGCGATGCACCCGGAACTCTGCGGCCGCTGTGTACTCAATGTGTCGGGTGCCGGTGAGGAGCGGCGTTACGCTTAGGCAAGTGAACCGATCGCGACGCAGCGATAGCGGCCTTGATCGGCGGTTATCTGAAAATGACATGACTGAAAACGACATGACTGACGGAAATCCCGCATGAGCACCCCTTCATCGAAAGTCTGGTTCACTCCCACGCGCGGTGGGAGCAACTGGCTTTGGCTATCGTTTTTTGTCGTATTGATCGATCAGGCCACCAAGGCGCTGGTGGTCGGTGCAGTCAAAATGAAGTCCAGCATTTCGCTGCTGCCGATTCTCGATATCGTGTACCTGGAGAACGAAGGCGCCGCCTTCAGTCTGCTGCACGATGCCGGCGGGTGGCAGCGCTGGTTCTTTATCGGCCTCGCGCTCATCGTCAGTCTCGTCCTGATGGTGTGGCTGCGTCGCTTGCGCGGGTCTGAACAAATCATGCTGGCTATCGGTTTGTCGTTGGTGCTGGGCGGCGCGCTGGGTAATGTGATCGATCGCGTCTGGCATTCCTTCGTGATCGACTTCATCTATTTTCACTGGAAGGACTGGTACTTTCCGGCGTTCAACATTGCGGACTCCGCGATTACGGTGGGTGCTGGTTGCTTGTTGCTCGATGCCTTTCACGAAACCGGCAAGACGCCCAAAGCGGTCGATGCTACGGAGAAACGATAGTGGATATTCTGCTGGCGAACCCGCGGGGCTTCTGCGCTGGCGTGGATCGCGCCATCGATATCGTCGAGCGGGCGATCGAATTGTTCGGCGCGCCGATCTACGTGCGGCACGAGGTCGTTCACAACCGTTTCGTGGTCGATCGGCTGCGCAATCTCGGCGCCGTGTTCGTGGACGAACTCGACCAGGTGCCTGACGATGCGACGGTGATTTTTAGCGCGCACGGCGTCTCGCGTGCCGTGCAAGACGAGGCCGCGCGGCGCGGCCTGAAAGTGTTCGACGCCACCTGTCCGCTGGTGACGAAGGTGCACATGGAAGTGGCGCGCTATGCCCGCGATGCCCGCGATGTGATTCTCATCGGTCACCAGGGCCATCCCGAAGTCGAAGGCACCATGGGGCAGTTCGATGCGAGCTTCGGCGGGCGCATCCTGCTGGTGGAGACACCGGAAGATGTGGCCAGGCTGGATGTCGAGGACCCATCGCGGCTCGCGTTCGTCACACAAACGACCTTGTCAGTCGACGATACACAGCGAGTCGTCGACGCGTTGCGTACCCGTTTTCCACAAATGGCCAGTCCGCGCAAAGAGGATATCTGCTATGCCACGCAGAATCGCCAGGACGCGGTGAAGCGACTGGTCGAGCGCTGCGACGTGATTCTGGTGGTTGGCTCGCCGAGCAGTTCGAATTCCAACCGGCTGCGCGAAATTGCCGAGAAAGCCGGCATTCCTGGTTACCTGATCGATGGGCCGGAAGATCTGCGTCGCGAATGGTTCGACGGCAAGCATGCGATCGGGGTGACGGCCGGTGCGTCGGCACCCGAAGTGCTGGTCGAGCGGGTGGTCGCGCGCATTCGCGAATGGGGCGGTCAGTCGCCGGTCAACCTGGTGGGCGAAACCGAGAGCGTGGTGTTCAGTCTGCCGCGCGAGCTGCGCATGGCGATTCCGGGGCGGCCAGCTTCGACAGGTGAATCGCCACGGCGGGAGGGAAGCAGAGGGTCTCTCGGGGAACACGCGCAGATCGTAGGGGGAAGCATTAAGAATCGCGGTTGATTCATGCCTCGATCCTTTGAGTTCTGCTTTACAGGCTCGGCGGGCACTGCAAGAGAATCAATTCTGATGCTTAGGTTGCACTCTCAGCACGTACGACGCCGCACCCGTCTCTGCGGCGGACCAGCTCACCGCGATGACGAACGTGGGCGGGATGGTCGTGGCATCGCGAACAATCGTCCCCATGCCGTTCGGTAGTTGAGCTTCGACTTCGTCGTGCCAGCAGGCAGCTTCGCGCGATGCCGCGTCGTCGGCACGTTTGCTGCGCACGGGTGCATTGCATAGAACGCCGACAACGCTCGCATAGCCGGCGCGTCCGGCGGCGTCCTGTTCGATGTGCGCGGCGATTTTCTCTGCCAGCTTTGCGGCCTG
>JAIBJL010000110.1 GCA_020029545.1 Gammaproteobacteria bacterium | reverse complement strand
GTGATCCGCGGCTGATGACCAAGGCGAAGTTGCACGCGAATGCTTTCCTCAAACAAGGACCCGAAGAAGAAGGACTGCGGGAATATTCCGGCAACCATCATCGTCGTCGCCGGTGCGGTATTTGGAACGGCCCTCGCGGGGGTACGAGTGCGGCGGTGACGATAGCAACCTCTCGTCGGTGCGCAGCCTCGATCGTGACGCAAGGACTCTTCATTGCCCTGGGCTATAGTGGAATTTCGGGCGCCGGGCTATCACATCGAAGCCGCGGCAAACAGGTCTCCGGAGCGGGGTTCGCGACGTGCGAATCTCTCATGTGCCAGTAGCGCCTCTTTCTTATCCAGACCGCCGGCATAACCGGTGAGCTTGCCGTTCGAACCGACGATGCGATGGCAGGGGACGATGATGCTGATCGGATTTCGGCCCGTCGCCGTACCCGCGGCACGCGCGTAGCCCGGAAAGCCGCTGCGCTCAGCCAGCATTGCATAGCTGAGGGTCTCGCCACAGCGAACAGCGCTGATCGCTTTCCATACGCGCTGCTGGAAATCCGAGCCCTGCGGCGCGAGCGGAACCGCGAAATCAGTGCGTTTCCCTGCGAAATACTCGTCGAGTTCCTGCTGCGTCTGTTGCACCACATCGCCCGACCCATCGCGCTGCCATTCCTTCTGATCGGGCGGAAAGTAACGCTGGCCGATGAAGTACAGGCCGGTGAGTGCGCTGCCGTTGGTACGGATCAGCATTTCGCCATATGGGCTTGCATAAATATCGAAATAGTTCATGTCACGCTCTCCTTCAAAGATCGCCACAGATGCATGACCGCGTATGCACGCCAGGGGCGCCACGCTTCGGCGAGCGCGAGCACGCGTTTCGGGTTACGCTCGTTCAGCGCCTTCATCACGCCCAGATCGGTATGCGGAAACGCGTCGGGCCATGCGAGTGCGCGCATCGCAATGTATTGCGCGGTCCACTCCCCGATGCCAGGCAGCGCACGCAACTTATCGAGAGTCGCTTCAACATCTGCACCCGGTGTCAGCTCGATCTCTCCTTCATGCAGCGCCCGCGCGAGCGATTGAATCGTGCGTACGCGTGCGGCGATGATTCCCAGTTTCGCGACCGAATCGAGTGTCGTCGCAGCAATGATCGCCGGATGAGGGAAGGTGTGCGTAAGCGCAGCATGCGGTGTGACCATTTCGGTACCGAATGCCTGGGCGAATCGTCCCGCCAGCGTGCGTGCTGCAGCGACGCTGATCTGCTGGCCGAGTACCGCCCGCGTCACCATCTCGAATGCGTCGAATGCGCCGGGCAATCGAATACCGGCATTTTTCTGCGCAAGCTTTCCGAGCATCGCAGCGATCTGATCGGGTTGGCAGGACAGATCCATCAGCGCTCGCACGCGCGACAGCACGAACGGTACGGCCGGCGCGAGCGATGCGCTGAGGCCGATCTTCAAAGCGTGTTTGCGCGGCGACTGTGTTACCTCGATCCAGCCTTCGTGAGTCTGCTTCGCGCCTCGCACGATTGCTGTTCTGCGATACGCAGTACCCTCGACCTGCTCGATGCCCGGAATGGCTCGTGCGGCGAGAAAATCGAGCATCGCGGCCCAGTCATAGGGCGGTCGATAGCTCAACTCGAACATCAGCACATCTTCTGCCGTGGTCGCCGTGCGTTTGCGTAAATCCCCCGGACTCAGCCGATAGCGCTCGCGAAACAGATGATTGAACCGCCGCACGCTGCCGAAGCCGCTCGCATAGGCAACCTGTATCAACGGCAGACGAGTGTCGGTGAGCAGACGTTTGGCGAGCAGCAGGCGCTGGGTCTGTGCGAAGGACACGGGCGACACGCCGAACTCGCTGTGAAAAACCCGGCGCAGATGACGATCGGTAATGCCGATGCGCGCGGCAATCGAACTCACGCTGATGGTTTCGAGTTGCTGATCCTCGATCAGATTCGCCGCGGCGTGCGCAGTGCGCTGCACGGCATCGACACTTGCGTTGCCCGGCGCCAGTTCCGGCCGACAACGCAGACAGGGTCGATATCCTTCGTCTTCCGCCGCCGCGGCACTCGGGAAGAATCTGCAGTTCTCGCGCTTGGGCGTACGAACCGTGCAGACCGGGCGGCAATAGATACGAGTCGACGCAACGGCGACGAAAAAACGACCATCAAAGCGTGTGTCGCGCGTACACATGGCGCGATAACAGGTTTTGGCATCCAGTGACATGGGACGATTATGCGCTCGCCACAGATCGTCGCTAGCCGTTTTCGGACATTGAAACGCTGCGGTTACGCGGTGGTTTGTCGGATGGACTTCGGGTGCCGGGCCGCGGCTTCGCGGGTTTGCAATCAAGGAGAGTTGAAATGCAGCTTGACGCTCTCGCGCAGTGAGGTGATCTCATCAGCGAGAAACCCACGAAGTCGCGGCCCGGTACTGCAGCGCAAGGACTTCGACTTCACCGCCTCGCGCTCGATCAGCAAGCTTCTTGCGCACTGCGACCACAAGTTATTGTTTCTGCGCTACAACCCCCTCAATCCAAGATCGGCAATGTAGACCGGCAAAACATGTATGAAATCTGTAAATTATCCTATATAATACATATAGATATAGATTATTTAAGATCGGCAAATGGTTGACCCTGAAACGCCCTACCGCATTGAGCCTTGCGTACTCGAAGAAATTCGCGGCGAGCTGCTGGACATGCTCACTGAGATTCCGGCAGCAGCCAGCGCCCTGGCCAGCAAGTTGCATCCCAAGACGGCTGCCAACCTCGCCGATCTCGTGCGCGTCATGAACTGTTACTACTCCAATCTCATCGAAGGCCACAACACGCGCCCTCGCGACATTGAACGCGCCCTCGCGAACGACTTGGATGCCGATGAACCGCGACGCAATCTCCAACTTGAAGCCAAGCAACACATCCGGTTACAGCGCGACATTGACCGCCGATTTGCCGACGGCGCATTGCCCGATCCTGCTTCCAAGGATTTCATTTGCTATCTGCATCGCGAATTTTATCGTGATGCCCCGGAAGCCATGTTGCGCATTGAAGGCGCGGGCCGCAGCTTCATCATGGTGCCGGGCGAATTGCGATCTCAGCCCGAACACGACAACACCGTGGGCAGACATCATCCGCCAAGCAGTGCTGTTGTTCCACGTTTCATGGAATATTTCGAGGACAAATATGCCTTCGATAAACTTGGTTCGGCCAAACGCTTGCTGGCACTCGCAACCGCGCATCACAGACTAAATTACATCCACCCGTTTCCCGATGGTAATGGACGCGTCAGTCGCCTGATGAGTCATGCAATGGCATTGAAAGCCGACATCGGCGCACATGGCCTTTGGTCGATTTCACGTGGCCTGGCACGTGGTCTTGCAAGCCGAACCGAATACAAGAGCATGATGGATCACGCGGATATGCCACGGCAGGGAGACCTTGACGGGCGTGGCAATCTTTCGCTGCGTGCCCTTGAAGAATTCTCGCTATGGCTTCTAAGAGTCTGCCTCGATCAGATACGTTTCATGAGCGGGCTGTTCCGGCTTGATAGTTTGGCGGAACGATTGAAGACCTACGCTGCCTCAAATGGTTGGAGGAACGAGGCGGCCATACTGCTGATAGAAATTATGCATCGCGGTGAAATTGCCCGTGGCGAGGCTGAAGCCATTACCGGATTGAAAGAACGAACCAGTCGTGACCTCCTTGGTGTGTTATTGGCCAACGGGATTGTTGGATCGGATAGCCAGAAAGGCCCGGTGTCGCTTCGCTTTCCAGTGAAAGCCCTCGACATGCTGTTCCCTCAGCTATTCCCGCATAGCTGAAAGTCGAAGGAATCGTCAAGTATGGAATACCTGCTTATCAGCGCTATCGCCTCCTGACTACATTTGGTCTCGCCGGGGGACGTAGATGATTCATTGAAACACGTGCGCGGATTGGCTCTACTAGCATAATGACGGTCAACAGCAGGATGGCATACGTACGGCAATTTCGGTCCGGCTTCTGGATCGGACCCCTGTTAGGTGCACTCACCATCGCGCCGCAGTTCGATGGTAGCCCGAACTGGGCTGTTGTCTGGAGTGCCGGAGCAATCGCGCTGCTCCCATCATTGCAATTTTGAACGCGTTCAGCCGTCCCCAATCGTTGGGTGCCGTGAATCTCATTATCGAGTTCTCTCTTGGTCCAATAGTCGTCTTGCTCTGCTTGCTGGTATGGACCATCTTTCCGCGATTCCCGGCCCAGTGGGCTTTTGCAGTCAGGTTCTGGTACGTGTACCCGATTCTTCTCTGTACCGTACTGTGGATCGCTTTCAAAAGCGCGATGCCGAGATGGCGTGAAAGGGCACGAGCGCTGGAGGCGTCTATACAGTGTGGTGTGATTACGTCGGCGGACTTCGATCATCTGTTCATGCGATCGGAAGATGCGCGCGATTCGTCCGGCAGGATTCGCCCAACGGTAATGTTTGGCGCGGTCTCGGTTCCCGTACTGATTGGGTTGCTGGGTCGCGGTGGCCTATTCGGTATCTTGAGCTTAGTAATCTCATCGATGGCAACATACTTCATAACGATTCTGCTGGTTCGGCACTATTTTCTGAGAAAAATACTCAGGATGAGTCTAACGCTGGCTTAGGAGGTCAAGTGCCAGTTAAAGCTATGAAAACTGTAGAATCACTAGCAATCCAAGCGCAGCGCCTGACTCTGCGTGGTGCATATGACGAAGCGCTTCCTCTGTATCGCCTGGCATTAGTGGAACTTCGGGTACCGGGCCGCGGCTTCGCGGGTTTGCAATCAAGTTAAAATGCAGCCTCACGCTCTCGCGCAGTAAGGTGATCTCATCAAACAGTTGCCGGTCGGCAGAACAGAAGAAGATGTTCCGTTGATGATTGACACGCAGGGTCACGTGATTAGTACGCTGCCGGAACATGATGTCGTTGAGCGCGCGGCATGATATTCGGGAAACGAAGCCGGATCTATTTCCGATAGCGTGGCTGTCTTCTAAGCACAGGCAGGTGGGGATGCCACGTCGACCGCGATTGCATGTGCCTGATGTGGCTTCTACCACCCGAATCGCAGCCATCGCACCAGCCGCTACGGCATCGAGATCGGCTACTGCCGTTGCTGCCAGTGCCGGACACGCTCCAGTACAGCGGCATCTACCAGGTAGTGCCCGGCATCGATCAGCATCAGCTCGCACGAATGACCGGAGGCGACAAGCGCTACCAGCAGCGACTTCGCATCGTCCACCGACACTTTGTCATCGCTGTTCCCATGGACCAGGAGCGCGGGGAACGTTCCGCCGCTGGCCGTCAATCGCTGTGGTACTTGCGCTGCCAGCACAGCCAGAGATCGCACGCGATGGGGATAGGCAGCTGCAAACTCGATCGCGCCGGTACCGCCACGGCTGAAGCCAAGCACATCGTAGGCCACGGACAATCCACCCGGAGACGCTTCGAGATCGTCCAGAAACGCAGCGAGCTGGACGCTTTGCCAGCGGCCGCTGGTCGGACAGCTCGGAATGGCCACAGTCGACGTCAACGACAACCCATCACGCAGCAACGAGGGCAGATCGGGATAGTCGAACAGTCCGTCGATACCAGTCCCGAAACCACCCGCGCCGTGCAGATACAACAACACCCGGCCGTCATCGAGCAGTAACGGCGGTCGATAGATCAACGATTGCCAGCCGATCCTCGGCGAGGTGAATACGGTGCAGTGCATCGACGCTCCCGGAAGTGGCGTATTTGCAGCATACCGCTCGCAGTCCGGTTCGCGCACCAGCAGACGCAGAAAGCAAAGCTTTTCCGATCTCAATTCGAACTGAGCGGCTCAATGGCGGGCTTGGTCAGCGATGCCTCGGTCACCGGAACCTGCGGCGCGGGGGTTGCAGGCGGCGCTTCCTGAGGTTCCGATGTCGACGTGGGTGTGAGTGCTACTGCCTCCGGCGCACCGCGCTCTTCCGCGTAGACACCTTCGGGCGAGCCGCCGTGGTCGCCGAGAATCACCAGCACGACGCGACGATTGTTGTTGCGGCCTTCGACAGTGTCGTTCGGCTTCGAGGGGCGATATTCACCGAGCCCAATGACGGCAAGGCGCGCCGGATCGATACCGGTCTGCGTGAACAGGTGCACGACGCTGGCGGCGCGTGCCGAGGACAATTCCCAATTCGACGGAAACGCGGCTGTGTTGATCGGCCGGTTGTCGGTGTGGCCTTCCACTCGCACCGAGTTGGGAAACGGTTTGATCGTGTCGGCAAGTTGCGTGAGCACCTCGCGCGCCGCGGGCGACAACGTGGCGACACCGCTGGGAAACAGAATGTCGGTCTTGATTTCGACTTCCACCCACAGGCCGTGGCGGCGCACCGAAATCAGGCTCTTTTCCACCAGCCCCGCCATCGCCAGTTCGACCTGATCGGCAACCCGCTCCAGCTGCCGCAGGGTCGCGGCAGTCTGCTCCGCGTGCCTGGCGTATTCCGCCGACTGCTCGACGTTGGGCCGTTGCTGCGCGTTCTGTGTCGTGGCGATCGGCAACGGCGAGAGCATGGACCGGGGCTTGCCCTGCAGCATTGCCTGATTGATGACCTGGACATCGGCATCGGCGCCGTGCCCCACGGATTTTTCGCCGACCTGAATCGGTTGCATCGAACGCGGCGAGCCGCGGAAGGCGGCCGCCAGCGAATCCGACATCACTCGGTACTTACCTTCGTTCACCGAGGAAATCGCATACATGACGACGAAGAACGCCAGCAGCAATGTCACCAGGTCGCCATAGGGAATCGCCCAGGCTTCGTGATTGACGTGATCTTCGTGTTTGTGTTTGCGGGACATGGGGTGAGCAAGGCTACGGGCGACGGGCCACGGGCGACGGCCAGAACACGCCCTCTCCGACCGTAGCCCGTAGCCCGTTGCCCGTAGCCCGTACGACGCTCAATGCAAATACCCCTGCAACTTCGACTCGACGCTGCGCGGGTTTTCGCCCTGTGCGATGGAGATCATGCCTTCCACCACCATTTCGCGCGCTTCGGTCTGGCCATGGATGACGACCTTGAGCTTGTTCGCAATGGGGAGAAAAAACAGATTCGCGAGGCCGATGCCGTAAATCGTCGCCACGAACGCGGCGGCAATACCATGGCCGAGCTTGCTCGGGTCGGCCAGATTCTGCAGCACCGCCATCAATCCCAGCACCGCGCCGATGATGCCGAGCGTCGGTGAGTAGATACCCATGCCTTCGAACACTTTCGCGCCACGGGTATCTGCCTGCTCGCGGATGTGCATATCCACTTCGAGAATACTGCGGATCACATCGGGCTCGGAACCGTCGACGACGAGTTGCAGGCCTTTGCGCACGAAGTCGTCGCGTTCGGCTTGGATCACCGGCTCGAGTCCCAGCAGTCCCTGCTTGCGCGCGGTGTTGCTCCATTCGACCATGCGCTTGATCAGCAGGCTGCGCTCGATCAGCGGCGGCTTGAAAATCCAGGGCAGGATGCGCAACGCACGTTGCATCACCGGCAACGGCGTCTGGATGCAAATCGAAGCGATCGTACCGACGATCACGATCGTGAAAGCAGCACCGGACAACAGCGCGTGAATGCCGGCGCCCTTCAGCACGGCGCCGACCAGCAGCGACGCGAAGGCCAGGATCACCCCGATGATGCTGAGAATATCCACGCCAGCTTACATGCCCAAGCCGGACAGCAGCGCGTCTACGTCATCCTGATCGCTCACTGCCGGACCGTGCGCCACGCCCGGGACCACTGGACCGTAGCCACGACGCGTTTCGTCATTGCCGCCGGCTACACGTTGACGCTCGCGACCGCTCTTTGACAGGCGCACCAGTTCCACCAGCGCCACTTCCAGTTCGCCGACCAGCTTCATGACGCCGCGAATGATCTGACCCGATAGATCCTGATAGCCCTGTGCCAGCACGACTTCATTGAGATTCACGCGCACTCTATCCATGTCGACACTCGCGGCCGGCAGGAACGTATCCATGCGCGCAACCATGTCGCGGAAACTCTGCACATCGATCTCACGGCGACGGAAGCGATGCCATAGCTTGACCAGTTCGGCTGCCTGCAGCGAAGTGCGTTCCGCGAGCGGACCGCACTGCTCCACCAGATCCATGGTGCGATGAGCCGCTTCGTCGGTCAGCTTCAGCACATGATCGAGACGATGACGCGCATCAGGGACTTCCTTCTCGGCCAGGTCGACCAGTCGAGAATCGATGCGGAAGCGATTCAGTGCACCTTGCAGATCGCTCGTCAGCTTCTGTAGTTCGCTGAACAACGACGACTCGCGGCGTTGCACCAGTGCATCGAGTTCGGCGAGAAAGCGCGGCTCGTCGCCCGCCGCCAACGCTCCGGCGAGCGCGGCGATGCTACCGCCGAACTCTTCCTGCAAGGCCGAGATTCCATTACTCATTGTGGTTTCCACAAGCTCACGGCGTTCTCGGATGCAGCGTTCGATCGTCCGCATCGAGGCGCGCCATCGGAGTGATTACGCTGCGTTCGCGCGGGTTTCGAGGATCTTGTCGATCTTTTCTTTGAGCGTGACGGCGGTGAACGGCTTGATGACATAGCCGTTCACGCCGGCCTGCGCCGCTTCGATGATCTGTTCGCGCTTGGCCTCTGCAGTCAACATCAGTACTGGCATCTTCGCCAGTCGTGCGTCCGCACGCACCGCCTTGAGCAGGTCGAGACCCGGCATGCCCGGCATGTTCCAGTCAGTGATCAGGAAGTCGAAGCTGCCTGCCTGCAACATGGGCAGCGCGGTCGCACCGTCATCCGCTTCAGTCACGTTGCCGTAACCCAGATCGTTCAGCAGATTTTTGATGATGCGACGCATCGTCGAGAAATCGTCCACCACCAGAAACTTCATGTCTTTGCTCACGCCCGATACTCCTGCCAACGTCTTGCGACCCTGTTACGTCCGCCTAATCGTCCGCCCAATCGTCTGCCCAATCGTCTGCTATGGGCTCCGTGCCGTCGTGACTGCGTTCCACAACAGCGACGACGTTATGTCCTTTGATCGACGCGATCCCGCCAGTCGACCAATCGCGCCTTCAGCCTCACCAATGCCTGACCGTGCAACTGACAAACGCGGGATTCCGTCACCTTCAGCACCAGCCCGATTTCCTTCAGATTCAGTTCGTCGTCGTAGTACAACGACATGACCAGTCGCTCGCGCTCCGGCAATTCCTTGATCGCCGCTGCCAGCGCTTCGCGAAACCCATGCTCGCTCGCATCGAGGAACGGATCGGCCGTTGTATCCTCGACGCGCCCGAGCAGCGAATCTTCATCGCCACTCGAATCATCCAGGCTCGCGACGCGGCAACTCGCCGCATCGTGTGCAATCTTGTGGTAATCGCCCAGCGATACACCCATGCGCGAGGCGATCTCACCATCGCGGGCTTCGCGCCCGAACTCCGCTTCGATCTCACGCACCGCTGCCGCTGCTGCGCGCGCCTTGCGATGCACCGAGCGCGGCGCCCAGTCGAGTTTGCGCAAGGCATCCAGCATCGCGCCGCGAATCCGGATACCCGCATACGTTTCGAAACTCGCACCGCGATCCGCCGTGTAGTTCGATGCGGCCTCCAGCAGCCCCAGCATGCCGGCCTGAATCAGGTCCGACACTTCAACCGAGGCCGGCAAACGACCTGCCAGGTGATACGCGATGCGCTTCACCAGTTCGGCATGTCGCATGACCAGTGCATCGGCTTCGCGCCCCGGCCGCGTCATGGAATACGCCCCGACGCTCATCGCACAACCTCCAGCCGTGGCTGGGTGCGACGCACCAGGCGCTCGACAAAGAACTCAAGATTCCCACGCGGACCCTCCGGTACAGGCCACTTATCGGCTTTCAGCGCCAGTTTCTTGAATGCGCGCGAGGACGGGCTCGACGGGAATGCGGTCATGACGGGACGCTGTTCACGGATTGCCTTGCGCAGATAAGGGTCTTCAGGGATTTCCCCTACGTAGTCGAGCGTGACATCGAGAAATTTTCCGGTGACGCGCTGCAGCTTCTGAAACAGGTCATCGCCCTCGCCCGGTGCCCGCACCATGTTGGCAATGACTCGAAAACGCGTGACGTCGTGATTGCGGCTCAGAACCTTGATCAGCGCGTAGGCATCGGTCATCGATGCCGGTTCGTCGCACACCACCAGCAATACGTGCTGCGCGGCTTGCGAGAACTGCATCACACTATGCGCAATGCCGGCGGCAGTATCGACGATCAATGTATCGACGCGGGCACTCAGCGTGCTGAACGCCTGGACCAGACTCAGGTGACCGGCCGCCGACAGATTGGCCAGTTCCGCCACGCCCGACGCACCCGGAATGATTTGCACGCCCTGCGGCGATTCGACGATCACTTCCTCCAGCGTGCGCTCGCCGCTCATCACGTGCGCCATCGTGTACCGTGGCGACAGGCCCAGGAACACATCGACGTTCGCAAGGCCAAGATCGCCATCCAGCAACATGACGCGGCGACCCGCACTGGCCAGCGCTGTGGCGAGATTGACGGACACGCTGGTCTTGCCGACGCCGCCCTTGCCGCCCGTGACCGCGATGACCTGCACCGGGCCCGGACTGGTGATCCGCTTGAGGCCCGCTGTTTGCATTGATTCCATAAATCGTCCGTTGGAGGGATGAGGTGGATTGAGAAAGTACGCGCCGGTCATGCCAGTGCGTGCGCTACAGCGCCGAAACGTCGCTGCAGAAGATCTTCGTCGGCAGTTGCTCCCGACTTGCGGCTCAGGTCGACGGCGCGCGCGACCAACTGGTGTGCACGAGCCGGATTGAGGTCCTCCGGAACGCGCTGACCGTCGCTGACATACGCCAGTGGCAAGCCGGAGCGAATCAGTGCCGACAATGCGCCGCCGAGACTGGTCGCTTCATCGAGCTTGGTGAGTACACAGGTGGCCGGTGCCGCCGCGCCGAATCGCTGCAGCGATTCTTCAATCGCACCGGCCTGCGCGGCTGCCGACAGCACCAGACAGGTTTCAAGCTGACGATTCGCGGCGATCAGCGTCGCCAGTTGCCTGGTTAGTGTTTCATCGCGCTGGCTCATGCCTGCGGTATCGATCAGCACGAAGCGATGCCCGCTCAGTTGATCCAGCAATGCCGGGAGTTCCGCGGTGCTCTCGACCGCAAAGGTCGGTGCGCCGAGCAGGCGACCGAGGGTATGGATCTGTTCTTGCGCGCCGATGCGGGTGGAATCGCACGAGATCAAGGCCAGGTCCTTGGGACCGTGGCGCAGTACCCAGCGTGCTGCCAGCTTGGCGATCAACGTGGTCTTGCCGACGCCGGTCGGACCGATCATCGCAACCATGCCGCCTGCATCGATCCAACGCTCCGCCGTCACGGCAATGCGACGTGAGATCAATGCCAGCGACACTCGATGCGCCTCGGACAATTCGAGCCGGGCCGGCAATTGCGCCACCAGTTCGGCGCACAAGTCGTGCGCCAGACCCAGTGTCGTCAACTGCTTCAGCAATTCCGTCTGCACTGGCGCACGGCGCGACAGATCGTTCCAGGCCAGCGTCGCGAGCTGTGTTTCGAGCATCCGACGCAGGGTGCGCAACTCTTCGCTGACATTCGCGCCCGGCTCGATCGCGTCGCTCGCTATATCGAATGCCGGCGCTGCTTCCGTGTTCGGGCGACGCAGGTAGTCGTTGTGTCCCGGTGTGACACGCGGCTGCTGTGGCTGAGTCGCTGCTGCGGCCTTCTCGCGACGTTCGAGTTCGACCGCGCGAGCACGCAACTGACGGCTGCGCTCGGCTCGACAGAATGACCGCGTCCGGTCCCTGCGCATCGCGCACCTGGCGCAATGCCTGGCGCATGTCGGGGGCATGGTAGTGTTTGATCTTCATGCCGCGACTCCGTCGCGTTGGTTGACGGGCAACGGGCGTCGGGCTACGGTCAGAAATTCGAGAATCACTGTCGTCCTCATGATCGTTGATCTGTCAAAAGGTTCGCATGTCATCAGGCCAGAATTGCCTGCATTCCGTTCTGGCCGTGGCCCGTAGCCCGTTGCCCGTATCCTCATCGCCCCACCGCCGTGACCAGCCGTACCTTGCGGTTGTCCGGTATCTCGTTCCATGCCAGTACGTGCATGTTCGGCACGATGGCGCGCATGAATTTGGCCAGCGTCTGGCGCAATGCCGGTGGCACCAGCAGCACGGCCGGCTCGCCCGTCATCTCCTGGCGCTGCGCTGCTTCGGCGAGACGTCGTTGCATACGCTCTGCCAGGCCGGGCTCGAGGCCAGGTGAAGCAGCGTTCGTGCCGGCCAGCGAATTGCTCAACAATTGTTCGAGGTCGGGTTCCAGCGTGATGACCGGCAGCTCGGTCGACATGCCGGCGATGTCCTGCACGATCTGGCGACCGAGTGCGACACGCACCACCGACTGCAGCTGCAGCGGATCCTGTGTACGCGTGCCATGTTCGGCGAGCGTCTCGACGATCGTGCGCATATTGCGAATCGGTACGCGCTCGGCGAGCAGCGCCTGCAGGACACGCACGACGGTGCCGAGCGGCAGCACCCGCGGTGTCAGGTCTTCGACGAGTTTCGGTGCCGTCTTGGCGAGCGCGTTCAGCAGGTGCTGAACTTCTTCGTGTCCGAGCAATTCGTGACCGTGCACCTGAATCACATGACTCAGATGGGTGGCGATCACGGTACTGGCATCGACCACCGTGAAGCCGAACGTTTGTGCATGATCGCGTGCACCCGGTTCGATCCACACCGCTTCCATGCCGAACGCCGGATCGCGCGTCTCGATACCGTTCAGTTTGCCGAACACTTTGCCGGGATTGATCGCCAGTTCGCGCTCGGGATAAATCGTGCCTTCGCCGACCGGCACACCGGCAAGATTGATGCGATAGGCATTCGGCGGCAGATCGAGGTTGTCGCGGATGTGTACTGCCTGCACCAGGAAGCCCAGATCCTGTGTCAGCTTGCGGCGCACGCCCTTGATACGAGCCAGCAGATCGCCGCCCTGCGCCTTGTCAACCAGCGGCACCAGGCGATAGCCCACTTCCAGACCGATGATGTCGACCGGCTGCACATCGTCCCAGGTCAGTTCCTTCTGCTCCGGCGGCGGCATGGCGACGGGCTTCACCGGCGCTGCAACCGGTTCGGTTTTCACCAGCGACCGCTGATGCAGCTTCCAGGCACCCCAGCCGCACAGGGCCGAGATCAGCAGGAACGGCAAGTTGGGCATGCCGGGAATCAGGCCCATCACGCCCAGCAGCGCGGCGGCCACCGCCAGCGCTTTCGGATTGCCGATGAGCTGCTTCGCCACTTCGCCGCCCATGTCCTGAGCGCCGGACATGCGAGTCACGATGATGGCCACTGCAGTCGACAGCAACAGGGCGGGCAGCTGTGCCACGAGACCGTCGCCGATGGTCAGCGTTGCATAGACACGTGCCGCGTCGCCGAAGCTCATGTCATGCGACATCATGCCGATGCCGACACCGCCGAGAATATTGATCACCAGAATCAGGATGCCGGCCGTCGCGTCGCCACGCACGAACTTGCTGGCACCATCCATGGAGCCGTAGAAGTCCGCTTCGGTACGCACTTCGGTGCGGCGGATCTTCGCTTCGTCCTGGGTAATCAGGCCGGCGTTCAGGTCGGCATCGATGGCCATCTGTTTGCCGGGCATGGCATCCAGGGTGAAGCGCGCGCTGACTTCCGAGATACGCCCTGCGCCCTTGGTGACGACGACGAAATTGATGATGGTCAGAATCGCAAACACGATGACACCGACCGCGTAGTTGCCGCCGATGACGAACTCGCCGAAGGATTCGATGACGCGACCTGCCGCATGACTGCCGTTGTGGCCGTGCAGCAGCACGACGCGAGTCGAGGCGACATTGAGTGCGAGGCGCAGCAACGTGGCCAACAGCAGCACGGTCGGAAAGACACCGAACTCCAGCGGCCGCGCCACATAGAAAACCGCCATCACCACGATCAGCGACAGCGCGATGTTGAAAGTGAACAGCACGTCCAGTGCAATCGGCGGCAACGGCAACACCATCATCGCGAGCACTGCCAGCACACCGACAGGCACGCCGATGCCCGAGCGCAGGATTGCGCCGAGATTCAGGTTGCCGGGGGTAGTCGCGGTGGCCATGAAGAGTTGCTGCAGTTCCGTTATTCGAAGCGCCGAACGATTGACGCGCCTTCGGATATCTGCAACTCCCAAGCCACTGCTGTCGGTGACAGGCGGCATTCGGTCACAGTTTTGCAGGAATGGCCTGGGGATGGGCTACGGGCGACGGGCCACGGCCAGAAAAGAAGCAGATGGAGCAGCGCTGGCAAAATGATTACGGGTCAACGTCTTATCTGGCCGTAGCCGGTAGCCCGTAGTCCGTAGCCTTAGTCCGTTCCCCGCAGCCCGTTCCGCCTCGCTCGACGTCAGTATTCCGTCACGTTGACGTCCGGTCGTGCCGGAGGCGGCGCACCCGCCTGACGCGAGTTACGCAGCTGGAAGATGTAGCTCAGCACCTGCGCCACGGCGACATACACGGTCGACGGAACTTCCTCGCCGATCTCGACGTGACGGAACAGCACGCGAGCCAGCGGCGGCGCTTCGAAAATCGGTACCTTGTGCTCGGCTGCCACTTCGCGGATGCGGGCGGCGATCACATCGGCGCCCTTGGCCACCACGATCGGCGCACGCATGCGTTTATCGTCATAGCGCAGCGCCACGGCGAAATGCGTCGGGTTCGTGACGATGACATCGGCCTTCGGCACGTCCTGCATCATGCGGCGGCTGGCAATTTGACGCTGCATGCGGCGGATGTGCCCCTTGAGTTCCGGCGAACCTTCCGCGTCCTTCATCTCCTGGCGCACTTCCTCGCGCGTCATCTTCAGCTGCTTGGCGTACTGCCACAGCTGGTACGGCACATCGAATCCGGCGATCAGCAGCATGCCTGCCGATACCCAGACCAGGCCTTGACCGCTGAGGCGGATCGCATGACCGATCGCTGCCGTTGTCGGCTCCGAGCCCAGCGCCAGCAACGCCGGCGTTTGGTTGCGCAGCACGAAAACTGCGACGAGGCCGACGACGGCAAATTTCGCGAGCGCCTTGCCGAGTTCGATCGTCGCCTTGCCGGAAAACATTCGTTTGACGCCCGACATGGGATTGAGCCGGTTGAATTTCGGCATCAGTGCTTCGGTACTGAAACTCCAGCCGCCGAGCACCAGTGGCGCAAGCATCGCCGCGAGCATGATCAATCCCAGGATCGGTGCGCAGATCATCACGGCATCCCAGGCTGCGGAGGACAACGTCGGCAGCATATGCTCAGGATTCAACGCCTGGTCGCGAGTCAGTGTCAGCCCGCGCGTCATGACGCCGTGCAGGCCGCCGGCCACCTGCCCGCCAAGCGCGTACATGGCACCGCCTGCCGTCATCAGTACGGCGGCAGCGCTCAGGTCTCGCGATCGTGGAATTTCGCCGCGGCGTCGAGCTTCCTCTAGCCGCTTGGGCGTCGCACTTTCGGTGCGTTCCTGGCCGTCTTCGTTCTCAGACATGACAGCCACCTACGCCAGCAGGGCAGCGGGCGACGGGCCACGGGCGACGGTAGGAAGCGAGCGTCTCGTTTCCTGCCCACGCCCCACGCCCCAGGCCCCACGCCCACGTGTTCGTTGCTTCGTTCATCGTTGCGTCAACGCACCGATCAGTTCGAAGGCGCGCTCCAGCGAGCCGACGAACGTCGACTGCACGGCCGGCAATCCGATGTAGATAATGATCAGACCGAAGATCAGCGAAATCGGGAATCCGATCGCGAACAGATTCAAGGTCGGCGCGGCACGGCTCATGACGCCGAAAGCGACGTTGACGATCAGCAACGCGGTCATGCCGGGCAGTGCCACCATCAACGAACCCGCAAACAGTTCGGTGCCCCACGAAGCCATGCTCCACATGCTGACGCTGTTGAAGCCTGCCTCGCCCACCGGCATGGTATGGAAACCCTGCACCAACGACTCGACCAGCATCAGATGGCCGTCGAGCGCGAGGAAAGTCAGCGTCACCAGCAACATGTACAACGTGCCGATCACCGGTGTGCTGGTGCCGCGCAATGGATCGACGTTGAACGCAAAACCCAGGCCCATGCTGTTCGATAGCAGCTGACCGCCCATCGACAGCGCATCGAACACCAGCTGCAACGTAAACCCGATCGCCAGTCCAATGATCAACTGCTGGGCCGTGACGATGACTCCGGCGAGCGAGAACGGCACGACCTGCGATCCCGGCACGAGCGGCGCCACGATCAATGTGATCGCACCGGCCAACAGCAATCGCACGCGCGGTGGCACGAACTGCGCGCCGAAAATCGGCGCAGTCATGAAGCATGCACCGATGCGAATGAACGGCCACAGATACTGGACAAGCCAGGCTTCCAGTTGACCGGAAGTGAAGGTGAGCATGGCTACGAGCTACGGCCCACGGCAGGACAAAAGAGTCTGACGGCTTCGCTCTGGCCGTAGCCCGTCGCCCGTGGCCCGTCGCCCACTATCGCGCTCATCCGATGAGCCCCGGAATACTCTCGAACAACTCACGTGTGTAGCTGATGAGTATCTTCAGCATCCACGGACCGGCAATCACCATGGTCGCGCCCATGCCGATCACTTTCGGAATGAACGACAAGGTCATTTCGTTGATCTGCGTAGCCGCCTGAAACACGCCCACCAGCAGACCGATGATCAGCGCGGCAAGCAGCAACGGAGCGGCAAGCAGCATGGTGATTTCCAGTGCGCGCTGGCCGATGGTGATGATGGTTTCGGGAGTCAT
>JAIBJL010000619.1 GCA_020029545.1 Gammaproteobacteria bacterium | reverse complement strand
TCTGGTCGAGGCAACCGATAACGTCATCAGCGTTCGCGACAAACGACCATTTTGGGAGTCGGCGTTCAAGAATAATGACACGCTGCGTTCTCAGAATCCGCAGGGATACGAGCAGCTGCTGACGAGATCCTTCGACGAGTACCGGTCCCTTGGTGGTACCGCCGTGTCGGTAAATGCGGTTAGGTCTGTGGCATCACCGTGCACGAATCCTTGGGAAACCTACAGAGGACCCAACGTCCCGCTAATGGATTCCAGAAAACTCCCGGTTGCCCCGAAGTGAGCACATGGGCCACCGACAAGCCGATCGTTCCCATCTTGGCTCCAGCGAGATCGTCGGATATGCGCTTCTAACATGGCGCTTAACCTCGTTCCCTTCGGTCGCTGGACGCTGCGCGATAATGCCGCGCAGCGCTGGTTAGCTCTACGTTAGGCAGCAAAGGAGACGTTATGAGGAACTTGTTTGCTGCAGTTGCTTTTCTACTCTTCAGCACCGTCCAGCCGCCGGCCTTGGCAGGTCCGGCAGTCGTCGACCTCGATGCTCCCGGTGCGCTCGATGCCCTAGAGCGCACCAACCCCGTCCACTACGATAAGGTTCAAAGGATTGTAGCTGGCGTCAAAAGCAAGCCTGATTCGGAAGTGAACGAGTGGTTGCGGGTCAGCTTCGACGCGAAGGACGTGCGATACGTTGCGTTGCTAATGGTCAGCCTTCCTCCGAAGCGGCGCTTGTCCTTCACGCTTGACGACATAACCTACAAGACCGTTGTCACACTTAATGCACAACGCAAGGTCACGCCCGTCAGGTAAGCCGATGCTGCCTAACAGCGCGTTGGTGAGCGACGCCTGCGCTACGGCGCTACGCGCCTTCTTCATCGCGCCACAACGCGGACGTTAGAAGGCACTGTCAACGCAAGGCGCGGATCGACGTTAGGCCATGAAGCCCCATGTCCGAACTCGATCGCGCCAGGGAACAGCTCGTCTACCTCAGGTTCTGGCTCGGAATCATGGTCGCGACGGAGATCGCCTTGGTCGGCTGGCTGATCTCAACACCCATCAGCGCAGACTCAACGCTTTGGTTTATCGGCGCATTCGGTGCCGTCTTACTCGGCGCTGGTACTTTTCTCGTGCACCGGCAGATCGAGCGCCGCATCGATCAAATAGGTAGACTGTAGTCATGGAGCTTCTCCCCGGCATCCTCCTCCTCGCCGTCGTGGTGCTCTTTGTCGGCATCGCGCTTGACGCTGCGTACCACAAGTAACGCCTTCTAACATGGCGGTGTTGCCGGACACGGCGACAACTGCATCGCTTCATTCGGCGTCGGGCTCGCCGCGCCGCAAACCTCCACGTTAGAGCGCATGACGAAGATCCCTAGCCACGCTACGGTCATCGCGGTCAGCGGGCGCAGTTCCGCAGTGGAAGGCCAACCAGTAAGGTATCAAAGCGTCGGGCGACAGAGAGTCATGGCCAGCGATTCGATATACCACGACGGAATGCGGCATCTGCAGGACGCGCGCGAGACGCGGCCGATCGCAGATCGCCTCGGGCAGGTCACGGTGCGCAGCGCCTTCACCGACGAGGATCGGGCGTTCATCGAGCGCTCGGCGATGTTCTTCATCGCCACCGCCGACGCCGAAGGGCGGCCGGACTGCTCGTACAAGGGCGGGCTGCCGGGGTTCGTGCGGGTGCTCGACGAGCGCACGCTCGCGATCCCCGACTACGACGGCAACGGCATGTACCGTACCTGGGGCAACGTGCTGGTCAACCCTCGCGTGGGCCTGCTGTTTCTCGATTTCGAGAACCCGAAGCGCATCCGCGTCAACGGCACCGCCCAGTTGCGCGAGGACGATCCGCTGCGCGCCGAGTTCCCCGGGGCAGTGTTCATCGTGCGCGTCGCCGCCGAGCTGATCTTCCCGAACTGCCCGCGCTACCTCCACAAGATGAAGCTGCTCGAGCACTCGGCATACGCGCCGCGGCCTGAATACAAGCCGCCGGTTCCGGCGTGGAAGACGTTCGAGGTGTTCCGTGACGCGCTGCCGGCGCGCGACAGAGAGGAGGATAAATGACGATCAAGCTTTACTCCTGGCCGATGAGTTCGGGCACGCGCATCGCCTGGGCGCTGGAGGAGCTCGCGCTCCCTTACCAATACGTGCCGCTCGATGGGAAGAAACAGGAGCACCGCTCGCCCGAGATGCTGGCGGTGAACCCCCACGGCAAGGTTCCCGCGCTTGCCGACGGAGAGCTCAAGCTCTTCGAGTCGGGCGCGATCCTGCTCTATCTCGGCAACCGCTATGGCGCGGCGAAGGGCCTGTGGCCCGAGCCCAAGGGGCAACCGCACGCCGACGCCGTGTGCTGGACGGTGTGGGCGATGACCGAGATCGGCAACTACATGATGCAGTACCTGTATCACGGGCTCGATTCGCCTGTCTCGTACAAGCCGGAGGACCGCAGCAAGGCGGCCGCGGCGTACAACCGCGCGCAGCTCGACCGGCTGCTCGATACGCTCGAGACGCGCCTTGAGGGCCGCGACTACCTGATGGGCGGCTTCTCGCTCGTGGACGTCGGCGTGGCGAGCTGGTTGCTGCTCGGGACGCAGCTCGGCTTGCCGCTCGAGGGCCGTCCGCGCGTAGCGGCGTGGTGCAAGCGCTGCGCCGAACGCCCCGCTTTCAAGCGCGCGCGCTAGAAATGAGTCCTCGCTTTCGCGGGGAACGACGGTTTCCGGCCTCGCTGGCAGCGGTGTACTGATGCGTCCTAACCTGGCGGTCGTGCCGGACGCGCCGCGAGCAAACGCGCGTGCAGGTTCAAGTTCCGAGCGCGCGGCGCGCCGCACACCTCCACGTTGGGCGGCAAAGGAGGCGATATGCGAAGACTACTGGCGTTGATCATTCTCGTTGGCCTGGGTATCGGACAAGCGCCCTTCGCATTTGGACAATCACGTATCGTCAACTTAGATGTTCCCGGTGCGCTGGATGCGTTGGCCCGCGACAATCCGCAGCATTACAGAAAGGTTCGCGAAATCATGGCGGACGTGCAAAAGCAACCTGACGC
>JAIBJL010000003.1 GCA_020029545.1 Gammaproteobacteria bacterium | reverse complement strand
ACCGTTGGTTACGGCTGATAACGTTGCTGGGCCATTGCATCTGGCAGAACTGACCACGTATTCGACGAGCGGTCGCAACTGTGGCACCAGGGGTTCGCCTCCAAACAGCGTAATTCGTCTGACTGGACGTGGTGACTCCGTGCAGCCGTGCCGCGACTCGATTTCAGGCATTATCGAGAAAATCCGATCCACCATATCCTGCGTCATATCTACCAGTCTTGGCGCATTCTCCGGCTTCGTTCTCAATTGGTCTTGAAAACAATACGCGCAGCGCAGATTGCAGGCGTACGAGAGTGCAAAGACGTACGAAGGCGCTTCGTGGGTCGCCATTGCATGCAGGTTTGTCGCGAGTGTCGATACTTGGCTTTGCTCTTCGACTGCCGACAATGTCGTAAGGTATCCTCTCTTGACAAGAAGGTCGCTCACGTCACAAGGGAGGCATTCGATAGACTCTGCGCCGTCGTTGGGCGATTCGTCGCTAAATGGTTGCCCGATCAGTGGCACAAACGCAGGTCCGCGTCTGAATCTCCGCAGTCCTTGGGCAAGGTGGGAATCAACAATGTCCCAAGCACCAGAATAGCCGTGAATCAATAAGCACTCGTCATGAGGCAAATCCACGAAAATCGTGTAGTTGCTCAATCTGAACTTTACCCCGGTGGATGGCGCATCGCAGTCCATGCCGTGCTTCTCCAGGAAAATTATGAAACGCCGTCAGGGTCCATTGAACCACCCGTGATGCTGTGAGGTGATGCGGGATTTCCGCACCGAGACTCCGAATTATTACCGCCCCGCGATTTTTTTGAGGAACTGACGATTTGAAAAAAAGCTCGCGATTTGAAAGCCACCCGCTCTGCGGGGACTGCGACTTCATTTTACTGCTGAGCGTTGGCGAGGCACGCGTTTACCGGCGGCGGTCACTAACAGGAGAGTCGGTACCCGATGTCAAAAAGTGCATAGGGCGTCAGTTCGCTGGCCGACGATAGAAATTACACAAGTATTACAGTCGCCTGGGTGACTCGTTGTTATCGTGATCCACGTCGATAACCCACGAGGATATGTCTTGAGTACCGATACCCCCGCCGCACCCGTCTGGCAGAACTGGATCACTCCATTCTTCATGATCGCATTCCATGTGCTTGCGGTCGCAGCGCTGTTCGCCTTCAGCTGGACCGGCTTGCTGCTCGCCGTTGCGCTCTGGTGGATCGCCGGCGGCCTTGGCATCGGCATGGGCTATCATCGCCTGCTGACGCATCGCGGCTACAAGACGCCCAAATGGCTCGAATACACCATGACGGTGTGCGCAACCCTGGCGCTCGAAGGCGGGCCGATCTTCTGGGTCGCGACGCATCGTACTCATCACAAGTACACCGACAAGCCGGGCGATCCGCATTCGCCGCGCGACGGCAAGTGGTGGTCGCATATGGGCTGGATCATGACCGGCAAGGCCATGCATCACTCGACCGAACAGCTGGCGCCGCTGGTGCCGGATCTGATCAAGGATAAATTTCATGTCTGGATCAGCAGGTATCATTGGGTGCCGCTGACCACATTGGGTTTCACGATTCTCGCGATCTTCGGTTGGAATGTAGTGCTCTGGACGATTTTCCTGCGCGTTGTCGTCGGTCTGCATTGCACTTGGCTGGTGAACTCGGCAACGCATCTGTGGGGTTCGCAGCGCTTCGTGACGGGCGATGATTCGCGTAACAACTGGTGGGTGGCGCTGCTGACCTTCGGTGAAGGCTGGCACAACAATCATCATGCGCATGCGCAGTCGGCACGACATGGCCTGCGCTGGTACGAGTTCGATCTGAATTGGTATGGCATCCAGACGCTGCGCCTATTGGGCCTGGCGCGCGACGTCAAACTGCCGCGTTTCGATGGCCGGGTGCAGGAGACGAGGACTCAGCCGGCGATTGCGCTTGGCGCGGCGTTGGATGAAGCTGCATGAGCAGCGCCTCTCTTGGGGAGAGGCGGCGCGGCGGTGAGGGGATCTTGAAGGGATCTTGAACGACAGCGGCAGCTGATTCCGTCTTCAAGCTGCTGCGGCCCTCACCGCGCTTCGATCACGAAGCGCAGGGCAACCGTTAGTCCCTGGCCCACGCCCGCTCGCTTGCCGTTACACTGCACCGGCAATGCTCATTACCAGTCGCAGCAAAGCCATCGCGTTCTTTATCGTCCTCGGCAGTCTGCTGGTCGCCGTCGCGGTCGGACTCAATGTCACCTGGATTCTCCACTGGCGCAGCGTTGTGCCCCTGGTCATCGGTATCGTGCTGTTTGCATTGATCATCGTGGGCATGATCCTGAACACGATCTTCCTGGTGCGGGAAATCCGGCGGAATGAGCAGCACGACAGTTTCGTCAATGCCGTGACGCACGAACTGAAGACGCCGATCACCTCGATCCGCATGTACCTCGAAACGCTGCAATCGCGCGCTGTGACCGATGCCCAGCGCGACGATTTCTATCGCATCATGCATCGGGATACCGATCGGCTGATGGCGACGGTCGACCAGGTGCTGCGTGCGGCTCAAACGTCGCAGAAGCGTCGGGTCGGAGATTGGGCGCCATTGAATATCGCCGATTTACTGCACGAATGCGTCGAGGCGGGGCGCACGCGCCATCATCTCGATCCCGAGTCGCTCATCGAGATTCCCTGTGAGTCCGCCGCGGATACGGTCGTGCTGGGCGACATGGAGGAGTTGCGCATCGCGCTGACGAATGTGCTCGACAATGCGGTGAAATACTCGACTGGCGGCGTGCGGATTCGCGCCGAAGCCCTGACCCAGGGAGCTCATGTCTTGATTCGGATCAGCGACCGGGGCGTGGGAATTCCGCCGGACGAGCTCAAACGCATATTCAAACGTTTCTATCGCGCCGGTCGATCGCGTACGACTGTCAAAGGCACAGGCCTGGGACTGTTCATCGTCAGGGCTACGCTCAAGAAGCACCGCGGCGATGTCTCGGCACAGAGCGAAGGTGAAGGCCAGGGCGCACAGATCACGCTGCGTCTTCCCAGGTACATGCCGCAATGAGCAGGATCATGGTCGTCGAAGATGAAGCGCATCTCGCTCAGGGGTTGCGCTTCAACCTGGAGGCCGAAGGACATGCGGTAGAAGTCTTTGGCACCGGGGAGGAGGCATTGCAGCGCCTGCAAGGCGCAGGCGAGCCTATCGATGTGGCGGTGCTCGATGTCATGTTGCCGGGCATGGACGGCTTTGCGGTGGTCAGCGAGTTGCGCAAGGCGGAGCTTTTCGTGCCGGTCCTGATGCTCACCGCGCTGCATCGTCCTGAAGATGTATTGAAGGGGTTTGCCAGCGGTGCCGACGACTATCTGCCGAAGCCGTTCGACCTGAATATTCTGCTGGCGCGCATCAACAGTCTGCTGCGGCGTCGCGCGTGGCATGGCGAAGAACGGGCGGCGAACACCGGCAAGTCCAATGGCGACAGCGGCTCGTTCGAATTCAACGGCCGAGTCGTGGACTTCAATGCGCTCGAACTGCGCACCGCCGGTGGCACCTTCAAACTGACGCTGATGGAAGTGGATCTGTTGCGTTACCTGATCCGCAATCAGGGCAAGGTTGTCTCGCGTAAGCAAATCCTCGAAGACGTGTGGGGACTGCCGGAGAGCACCGACACGCGCGCGATCGACAATTTTATCGTGCGTCTGCGACGGTACATCGAAGACCAGTCGGCGCGGCCCCGGCACTTGTTGACGGTTCGCGGCGTCGGGTACAAGTTTGTAGCCGACGCCGAGAGCTAGAGTGTTTGCTCCGCGACTCAATTCAACCTGACTGCCTTGGCGCAAGGGCCTGGGGCTCGGGGCCTGGGCAGGAGCGGAGTTGGATTTCCACGGGGATCATGGGGGGCACGGGGTCAAGGCAAGGAATTTAGCCACAGAAGTTTCCGTAGTCAGAAGCTCTGTCTTGGTTCATGCCATGTATCTATTCCGAACCCCGTGTTCCTCCGTGAGCCCCGTGGAAATTCTCTTCTTCTTACCCTTCAACAGCCTTTTTTAATAGACCGGCGTACACGCTGGCGCAAGGAATTCTAGTCTCCTGCCCAGGCCCCACGCCCCAGGCTCTATTGGTTGGCAATTGTGGCGCACGCTGCTAGTAGGCACCATTCCCATTGGCTGTCACTCAAGTCATGGTCGGCAGACACGATGCACGTCAACCATTCCACTGCGCTCGATGCATTGCTGGCCGCGGAACGCCTGCCGGTGACTTTTGCAGCGACCGTCGACACGGTCTGTCGGCCGCTGGCGCAACGCGTGAAGATGCTGGCCCGCGCAGCGGGTCGTTGTATCACCCTCGGTATCTGCGGCGCGCAGGGCAGCGGCAAGTCGACGATTGCGCGAGTACTGCAGATCCTGCTCGAGACAGAAAACTTCGTGGTCGCTACGTTGTCGATCGACGATTTCTATCTGGCACACGCGGAGCGGATGCGGCTGGCAGCAACCGTTCATCCATTGCTGCGCACACGCGGGGTGCCGGGCACTCATGATATTCCACTCGCGCTAGGCACGCTGGCGTCGCTGCGGTCGGGCCGTGCCACGGCATTACCGGCATTCGACAAGGGACGTGACGACCGCTGCCCGGAATCGCTGTGGCCGGTCATCGACCAACCGGCGCAGATCGTGGTTCTGGAAGGCTGGTGCGTCGGCGCAGTACCGCAAGCTACCGAGCAACTACAGACGCCGATCAACGAATTGGAACAGTGTCAGGATGCAGAGGGCATCTGGCGCCGCTACATCAACGATGCTCTGGCGACTGACTATCAGCGCCTGTTTGCCTCGATCGATCGTTTGGTATTGCTGGCGGCGCCGGGCTTCGACGTGGTCGCACGCTGGCGTTGCGAACAGGAGCATAAGTTGCGCGAGCGTGTCATGCAGCAGCACGGCGATCTGACTCGAGTGATGAGCGATGCGCAGGTGCGGGAGTTCGTAGCTCACTACGAGCGCCTGACGCGGCATGTGCTCGCGGAGATGCCGGCGCGCGCTGATGCCGTGGTCCGCCTTGACGAGGCGCGACGGGTACTCGATGTCGACTTCGAGTCATTGATTGCTTGACCGATGCGCGAACTGACCGCTTTGACGGTTGACGCAGAATAAATTCCTGCTATACCAATTACCCAGCTCTAGCACTGCGTTCCTGTCATGACTTCCCTTCGTTCTGCCCTGGTGCTGCAAGCGATTCGCGACCTCTTCGCGCGTCGCGCGCCTTCCCGGAAGGTGCTGGTGGTGTGTAACCGGTGCACGGTGGGCTGCCGCCCTGTCGACCTGCGTGACATCAGCCGGAGTGCCGGTCGTCTCAGATCGCTGTGCCGGCCGGGGAGCGTGCTGCGCTGCGCCGATTGTCGTGGCCCACTGCGGGCGGCTTCGACCCACTCGGTGTCGACTTTGCCGAGCGCCACCATCATCGACCTTGCGGCTTTCCGGCGCCGCAACCGCCTCCGCGACAAGCCAGTCAACACTGCCACGAATCGGGTCCGTGGCCGGCGCTGAGGTGGGTGCTGAAACGGTGGTTCAGTGGGGCGGCGATTCCTTGGCGACCAGCCATTTCGTCAATTCGATCAGCTGCGAATAGCCGCCGGCGGATGCACCATCCAGGCGATACCGACCGTTGACGACGATTGTCGGCGTGCTGGGTACCTTGTAGGCGCGCATCAGCATGTCGGCGCGCCGCACGCTGGCTTCGACGCCGAAGGACTTTGCGGTGGCGACGAACGTTTCAGCTTTGATGCCCGTGACACGCGCGTAGAACTTCGCGGCGTCCTCGATCGTCGGCAGCGGGTTTTTCAAACGCTGTTGCGATGCATCCAGGATCGACAGCTCACCGGTCTTCCAGACGGCGTCGAACATTGCATTGTGCGTTTTCTCCACGAGTCCCAGCGCCTGTGCCGCGTAGAAGGCGCGCTGGAACATCGGCCAATCTTCCGACGGATTGAACGATGCCGGCAGATACACCATCTGAGCGTTGGCAGGCAGACCAGCCTTCAGCTGGTCGGCAATCGGTGCGAATTTGTTACAGGCCGGGCAGCCATATGAAAACGCCTCAGTCACTTCGATCTTGCCGGCCTGCGCCGTGGTCAGCTGACGCGGCTCGATAAGAAAGTAATGTTTTCCTTCTATCCATTCCGCGGCGTGTGTGGTCGCTGCGAATGCGAGCAAGAAGCCGGTGGCCGCCAGCCGAAGCGCCATGAACATGCTGATTCTCCTTAAGAAAAATTTGCCAAAGGCATGGACAGCGCGGCTGAAAAGGCGACGGTCGCGGCCATCGGCGCTGCTATCCTGCGACCGCATCACGCTGCGCACAAGTGAAACCGGGTTAGGCAGACCCGACGCCGATGCTCAGTTCTCTTGCCGGACGGTGACTGCTTCCGCTTAAGCAAGTGCCATGTGTTCTAGTAAACTCACTGCCCGATTCTCACTTGTCGGTTCGAATGTCCCATGAGCATGTCGTTGCGTGAACAGCTGCTGGCCGCGGGCCTGGGCAGCAAAAAGCAAGCGAAGCAGATCGATCACCAAGAGCGACAGCAGCAGCACCAGAAGGCCAAGCACAAGGTCGGCCCGACGAACGAAGAAAAGCTGGCCGCGGAAAAAGCGCGGGCCGAAAAGCTCGCTCGCGATCAGGAACTGAATCGTCTGCAGCAGGAAAAGGCGGCGAAGAAAGCCCTGCGTGCCGAGGTTGCACAGCTGGTCGAGCAGAATCGCGAACCCAAGCTGCAGACCGACGACTACTTCAACTTCATCGATCGCGACCGGGTGCGCCGGATCTCGGTCACGCCGGCACTACGCGCGCGGATTCTGCGCGGCGATCTGGTGTTCATTCGCTACCAGGGCCACTACGAACTGGTGCCGCCGCCCATAGCCGAGCGCATTCGCGAGCGCGACCCGCAGGCGATCGTGACGCTCAAACAGGAATCCGGCCAGGTGGACGAGAACGATCCGTACAAGGACTTCATCGTGCCGGATGATCTGGTGTGGTGAGCTGCCGCGCGACGCGACCGAGGCGATTGGGGAAAAGTGAGTGGTGAGTACCGATAGTCAGGTGCAGGTGGATAATCTTGCCACTCAACTCCTCTCCCTCAAAAGAGCTGACTGAAGAGCCAGTACAGCGTCCCCGAGAGTGCGATGGCCGCGGGCAAAGTCAGCACCCATGCCATCAGCAGATTGCGCACTGTGGCAAGCTGCAATCCCGATCGATTCGCCGCCATGGTGCCGGCTACGCCCGACGATAGCACGTGGGTCGTCGATACCGGCAATCCATAAACATCGGCAGCAGCGATGGTCAGCATGGCCACCAACTCCGCCGATGCGCCCTGTGCGTAGGTCAGATGAGTCTTGCCGATTTTCTCGCCAACGGTCACGACAATGCGTTTCCAGCCGACCATGGTGCCGAGACCGAGTGCAATGGCGACCGCGATCTTGACCCACAAGGGGATGAATTTCGTGGCATCGTCGATTTCGGTCTTGAAGGCCTTTAGATTCGTGCGCGTCGCCGCGTCGAACTTCACCTCCGGCGCTTTGTCCAGAAAGCGAATCGCTTCGGAAGCGAGATACATATCGTTGCGGACGTTGGTGACGGCTTCGGAAGGCACTTTCGCAAGCGATCCATGCTCGCGTACCTGCTGGCCGATACTGCCGGTGACCGACGTCAGCGCCGCGATGACCTCAGGCGAGTATTGCTTGGTTCGCACATAGTTCGAGAGAGCACTACGCGCATCGGCATCGGCCGGTAGCTGCGCGCCATCCGTCAGTCCGCTGGCGGCCAGGGACTGCTGTGTCACCTGCGCCATGGCGACGAATTGCGTCGTCTCTTCCACGGGCATGGCACGGTTCAGCGCGTACGCCAGCGGAACGGTACCGACCAGGATCAGCATGATCAGCCCCATGCCTTTCTGGCCATCGTTGGAGCCGTGCGCGAACGAGACGCCCGTACAGGTGAGGATCAGCAGGCCGCGAATCCAGGCAGGTGGCGGCGCGTTGGTTTTCGGCTCTTCATACAGCTGCTTGTTTTTCACCAAAGCGCGCAGCGCCAGCAGCAGTAGGGCAGCGGCACAGAAACCGATCAGCGGCGACAGCAGCAGCGAATAACCGACTTTGGTCGCCTGGGTCCAATCGACGCCGCTCGTGCCATCGCGACCGTGCATCAGCGCGTTCGCCACGCCGACGCCGATAATCGAACCGATCAACGTGTGCGAAGACGAAGCGGGTAGACCCAGCCACCAGGTGCCGAGATTCCAGAGAATGGCGGCGATCAGCAGCGCGAACACCATGGCGAACCCGGCGCCCGAACCCACCTGCAGGATGAGCTCGACCGGCAGCAGCGAGATAATGCCGAACGCCACGGCGCCGCTGGAGAACAGCACGCCGAGAAAATTGAACAGACCGGACCATATAACGGCGAAATTCGGTGGCAACGAGTGCGTATAGATCACGGTGGCCACGGCGTTGGCGGTATCGTGAAAGCCGTTCACGAACTCGAACCCTAAAGCGATCAGCAGCGCGACGCCCAGCAGGATGAACGGCACGATCGTCGTCGTGCGCACGCCTGCGGCACTGACGTCGGTGATCAGGCTGTACGCCGTGAACAGCAGTCCGGTTGCCAGCAGTCCGACAAAGATAATTGCCGTGACCGGGCTAGGCTTGTGGTCCAGCTGCGGGCGGTTGGTTTGCCTGGTAGCGGGGATCGCAGCGGCATTGGCGCTCATGGGGGAACGTACTCGTGGGGCGGGTCGCCAACAGTAGTCCCGGAAGATTGCATTTCTGTGGCGCCCTCGGATGGGTGTCGCAGGCGCGCCTTTGTTGATGCGGGCCGCCGCCCGCAACTCCGATTCAGACGGCTTTTTTCTCCGGCAATTGCACCGAGAGCTCCAGCACTTCCTGGCCTTCTTCACGCTCCAAATTGATCTGGATCGCCTCCGGATCGACATTGACGTACTTGCGGATCACTTCCAGCAACTCGCGACGCAGCAGCGGCAGGTAGTCCGGGCCGCCGCGGGCCGAGCGCTCCTGCGAGACGATGATGCGCAGGCGTTCCTTGGCGATGTTGGCGGTCGCGGGCGAACGCCGGAAAAAAGCTAGCAGACCCATGTCAGCCTCCGAACATGCGCGCGAAGAAGCCCTTCTTCGGCTCTTCAAGGAAGCGCAGGGGCACCGTCTCGCCGAGCAGGCGCGCGACTGCATCTTCATAGGCGAGCGACACGTCGCTCTCCGCGTTCAGGATGACAGGCGTGCCGGCATTCGATGCCGCGAGCACATCGGGCGATTCGGGGATGACACCGATCACTTCGATCCCGAGAATTTCCTTGACGTCGTCGACACTCATCATTTCGCCGGCCGCCACGCGCTTGGGGCTGTAACGCGTCAGCAGCAGATGCTCTTTGACCTTCGACTCGTCCTTCTCGGCACGCTGAGTCTTGCTGGCGAGCAGGCCGAGGATGCGATCGGAGTCGCGCACGGAGGAAACTTCGGGATTGACGACGACGATGGCCCGATCGGCGAAGTACATTGCCAGGTGTGCGCCTTTCTCGATGCCGGCCGGCGAGTCGCAGATGATGTAATCGAAGCCGTCGGCGATCAGTTCATCGAGCACCTTGCGCACCCCCTCCAGCGACAGCGCATCCTTGTCGCGCGTCTGCGAGGCCGCCAGAACGAACAGCGTCTCGATGCGTTTGTCCTTGATCAGCGCCTGCTTGAGCGTGGATTCACCCTGGATGACGTTGACGAAGTCGTACACCACGCGCCGCTCGCAACCCATGATCAGGTCGAGATTACGCAGGCCGATGTCGAAATCGATGACGGCGACTTTCTTGCCGCGACGGGCGATGCCGCTGGCGATGCTGGCGGAGGTGGTCGTCTTGCCGACGCCGCCTTTGCCTGAGGTAGTTACGATGATCTCTGCCAAAGCTCAGGTCTCCTTAAAAGAGAAAGAGGGTGCCGGTGCAAGGAGCGCGGGTAGGACGGCAATGACTCATGTGGCTCAGGGGGCTTCGGGGGCTCAGGAGCCGAGGCGGGCGAAATGCAGATCTTCGCCGCTCAGCCAGGCCTGTACCGGCTTGCCGACCAGCTCCGCAGGAATGGTTTCGAAGACACGAAACACGCCGGCAATGGACACCAGCTCCGCATTGAACTCCTGGCAGAACACGCGGGCTGTAATTTCGCCGCGCGCGCCGGCCAGTGCGCGACCGCGCAACGCGCCATAGACATGGACGCATCCGTCGGCCATCACCTCGGCGCCGGCGCCGACCGTCGTGGTGACGATGAGATCGCGATTGCGTGCGTAAACGCGCTGCCCCGAACGCACCGGTTGATGATGCAATTGAGCGACAGCGCCCTGCGAGTCGGCATCGAGCAGGGCGGCCGCTTTGGGCACGGCGGCTGGTGCTTCGGCCTTCGGCTGCATCTCTGCCGACTGCTTGCTGACCGCGCGTACCTGCGCTACCACCGGCAGATCCAGTTCGCGGGCGAGTCCATCGACGATCTCGTTACCGCGCGCCAGCGCCACCGGCAGCATGCCGGCTCGTTTGATCGCATCGAGCAGCGCACGCACGTCGCGCGCCGTCGGTACCATTTCCAGTTCGCCCAGATCCAGGCATACGGCGGTGCGTTCGAACAACTGCGGCGCCGAAGCGATGCGGGCCATGACTTCGGCGTGAACCGCAGCGGCATCCATGGTTTGCACGCGCATCTGAGCCAGTCCCACCGGACCGAAGCGAATGACAAACGGTGGTTCGCGCGCAGCGGGAGCGGCTTTGGTCATCTAAAAATTCTTGGGCGTCGCTGAATGAAGAACCGCGCTGGCCCGGCAGGCGCAGCATCGTCCGGACATGGCGGCGTAGTGTAGCGGTAGCGCGTGCGTAATGCAGGCCCGTTTTCGAATCGGAACGGATTGAATTGGGATAAATTACCGGCATGGCAGATCGGCATTTCATGAACGCAGGACTGATGGCGATGCTGGCAGCACTGGGACTGGCGGCGTGCAGTACTCACTCGGGAAATCCCGCGCCGCCGCAGTCCGCAGTCGGTGTGCCAGCGGTGCCGCGAGCGACGGCGAATGCGGCGCTGGCGCAGCTGTTCGAGGCGCACTTCGAGAAATCGCTGCAGCACGATCCGGTGCAGGCCACATTCATCGGCGATCATCGCTATGACGACCGGCTCGCCAACAGCATCGGGCCTGAAGAGCGGGACGCAGTGCGGGCGCTGGATCAGCAATCGCTCGACGCAGCGTTGCAGTTCGATCCGGCCACGCTGTCGCCGGAAGATCTTCTGAGCTGGGAGATATTCGTCTACGAGCGACGTACGGCACTTGCAGCTGCTGCGTTCCCATCGCATTGGCTACCGGTCAATCAGTTGTTCAGTGTGCCCAACCTGATGCCGCTGCTCGGTTCCGGTACCAGCGCCCAGCCGTTCAATACGGTAAAGGATTACGAAAACTTCCTCGCCCGCATCGCCGATTACGTGGTGTGGTCGGATCAAGCCATCGTCAACATGCGCGAGGGCATCAGGCATGGCGTCGTATATCCGCGGGTCGTGATGGAGCAGGTGCAGTCACAGCTTGCCGCATTGCTGGTCGAGGATCCGGTCAACAGCCTGTTCTATCGGCCGGTCGTCAATTTCCCGGAAGCGGTGCCCGCAGCCGATCGCGTGCGCCTTGAAGAGGAGTATCGCGGCGCCATCACCGATCAGCTGGGTCCGGCGTATCGCCGCCTGCACGATTTCGTACGCGATGAATATCTGCAGAATGCCCGCAGTGCGGTCGGCTGGTCGGAACTGCCGGATGGCAGGCGCTGGTACGCTTTCCTCGCCGAGACCTACACAACGACGCAGCTCACGCCGGATGAGATTCATGCGCTCGGTCTGAGCGAAGTGGCCCGCATCCGCGGCGAGATGGACCAGGTACGGCGGCAAGTCGGATTCGAAGGCGATCTGGCGGCGTTTTTTCGTTTCGTGCAGGACGATCCGCGCTTCTACTTCACCGATGGCGAGTCGCTGCTGGCAGGCTACCGCGAACTCAAGAAGCAAATCGACGCCCGGTTGCCGGCGCTATTCAGCGATTTTCCCAAGGCGGATTACGAGGTGCGCGAAGTGGAGGCATTCCGTGCCGAGGCCGCTGCCGGCGCCTCTTATGAGTCGCCATCGGCGGACGGCTCCCGCCCCGGGATTTTCTACATCAATACTTTCAACTTGAAGGCGCAGCCCAAGTTCGGCATGGAAACGCTCTCGCTGCACGAAGCGGCACCGGGACATCACTTCCAGATTTCGATACAGCAGGAGCTGACCGACCTGCCGAAATTTCGGCGTTTTGGCGGCAACTACACCGCCTACGTCGAAGGTTGGGCGCTGTACTGCGAATCGATCGGCAAGGAACTCGGCATGTTCACCGATCCGTGGCAGTACTACGGCCGCTTGAGTGACGAGATGTTGCGTGCAATGCGCTTGGTCGTCGATACCGGCTTGCATACTCGCGGCTGGACGCGCGAACGTGCCATTCAATACATGCTCGACAATTCATCCATCGCAGAGACGGATGTGAAGTCGGAAGTCGAGCGCTACATCGCCGATCCCGGCCAGGCGCTGGGCTACAAGATCGGCCAACTCCGCATTCGCGAACTGCGCAACCGCGCTGAAGCCCAACTCGGTGCCGCTTTCGATGTAAAGCAATTTCACAGCCAGATCCTGCGTGATGGCGCGCTGCCGCTCGGTGTGCTGGAAGCAAAAATCAATCGCTGGATCGAAGCAACTCGCAAGCACTGAACCGAAGCGAAACCAAGCTTGCGAAGGAACATCGCCGATGCTGCGGCGTTGAGTCATGTCGGCTGAACAACCGACGTGTGCGGAAGCGCCACCTAGCAGCCTGTCGGACTGAAGGTTGATCTACTGCGGTGGTGTCAGCTGGGTCCATTTTTCCGATCCTTCTCGTTAAATAGCCCCCATTGAATTGGACCAGGGCTATTCGCCTCGAACGATCGAAAAACTGTCCTCCATCTGCCACGCGCCTCGCTACGATCACTTCAGTCCGACAGGCTGCTGGTGTTTGTGGACATTGTCACACGGAATCCGCAGCAAGGCAGCTGCGTCGTCCGCGAGTGAGGTCTGCAATTTAAATGATGCGCGCACAGCTGTGTGCGGCGGATGAACAATTCCTGTCCGCGATGCACCACCCCTGTGACTGACGTCACATAAACCACCGGGTTTTTACCTCGCCGGTGTCATCACCGGTCGCCTGTCAGGATGCGCGGTCGCTGATGAGGGTTTCCGCTTTCAGCGGACCTGCGCGGCGAATGCCGGATCGGCAAGCTTCATTTCGGTGATTGGCCCATATTTGCGCAGGCCCTCGCGGATCTGCGCGGCATTGCCGATGACCACCAGCACGAGATTGTCCGGTGTGGGGAACGCATCGCGAATGACCTGCTGGGCCTGCACCAGCGTGACGGCGTTGAGCTGCGCGGCGCGCTGTTCGATGTAACTGCGATCGAGTCCGTAGAACGCCAGGTCGCCCAGCGCGTTCGCCCACTGTGCCGATGTTTCCAATGCCAGCGGAAACTGGCCGAGCACGTAGGCCTTGCCGGACTCGATCATGGCCGCGTCGATCGCAGTGCCGTGCAGCCGGTCGACGACATCGAGCGCCAGATCGATCGCGGCGATCGTCGTCGCGGTTTGCGTGAACGAGGTCAGCTGCCACGCGCCCGGTTGCGTCAGCCGCTCGAAACCCGACGAGGCGCCATAGGTCAAGCCCGTGCGAATGCGCAGCTCGGTGTTCAGCAGAGAAGTAAATCGGCCGCCGAGCAATGTGTTGGCGACATCCAGTGCGGCTCGTTGCGGATAAGCGCGGCTGACACCGACATTGCCCGCCCAGAAATAGGATTGAACCGAGGTGGGTGCGTCGATCAAAACCACTCTGCGTCCGGTGACACGCGCCGCCGCCGTCGGGTTGACGACGGCCTGGTCTGATCGACGCCATCCTGTGAACGCCTTGGTCAGCAGCGACTTCATGTCGGTCGTTGCAAAATCGCCGACCACCGTCAGGATGAGTCGATCCGCGCCGACCTGATCCTGGTAATGCTGCCTGAGCCGTTCGTGAGTCACGGCCGCCAGACCCGCCTCGCTGCCGTCGACCGGCTTGCCGTAGCCATGACCGGAGAACAGCGCCGCCTTGCCGTAAACCGCCGTCAACGAACCCAGATCCGAATCCTTGATCGCCCGCAACGTTTCGATTTCCCGCGCGCGCAATGCATCGAACTCGCTGCGGTCGAGGCGCGGTCGCTGCAGCAGATCGGCCAGCAGCTCGATCATCAGGCCGCGATCGCGGCTCATGAAGGAGCCGCTCACGGTGATGCTTTCAGTCTCGGTGGCGGTGTGGATCGTGCCGCCCACCGCGGCGATGGCGTCCGCGAAGGCAAAGGCGTCGCGCTTGCCGGCGCCTTTTTCCAGCAGTCCTGCGAGCAGGTGGGCACAGCCTTCCGCGCCGTCGGGATCGAGCATTGCGCCGCCGCGCAAGCTGGCATCGAAGGCGATCAACGGCACATCGTGCCGCTCCATCATGAGCAAGACCGCGCCATTGTCGAGTTGGACACGTTCAAACCTGGGCACCGAAACACCCGCGGGCGTGTTGCCAGCGGCGACTCCGAGAGCGGCCCACAGCGCCAGGCAGACACCAAGCCACCATGTCGACGCGATAGGCAGACCGAGACGCACGCGATTCATGGCTGCGCTTCCTGGCTGGCGACTGCCGTCAGCACGCCGACGGTGCGCAGCGATTTGTGCAACAGATCGTTGGCCAGCGACTGGATGTCGGCAACGCTGACCGCTTCGTAGGCGCGGGGCGCGGCAAATAATTTCTCGTATCCGCCGCGCAGCACGGCATAAGTGCCGAGCGCTTCCGCTTTGCCATCGATCGTGGCCTGACCGCGCCAGAAGTCCGCCAATGCCTGATTGCGCGCCCTCGACAGCTCGGCCGCCGTCACGCCATCCTTGCGCACCCGCTCGATTTCGCGATCGAAGGCGCTTTCGGCAGCCGTCGTGTCTCCCTGCGCCGGCAACGACAATGAGAACCAGATCAATCCGGGGTCGAATCCCGACTGCAAGTAGCCATCGGCGGAAATCGCGAGCTGCTGTTCCTCGACCAGCGCTCGATGCAGCCGCGATGCATCGCCATCAGCCAGGATTCGCAACAGCAGTTCAAGCGCCGCAGACCGTGGATCGTTGCTCGCTATGCCGCGATACGCGAATTGCACCAGCGGGGTCTGCGCCTCCGCCTGTAATGCCACGCGACGTTCGCCAGTTTGCGGCGGCTCTTTCGTGACCACGGCCTTCGGACCTGCGCGGCGGGGAATGGCTTCAAAGTACTTGCGTGCCAACGCGAGCGTCGCCTGCGGGTCGAGATCGCCGACCAGTACCATGGTGCAGTTGTTCGGCGCGTAGTTGCGCTGGAAAAACTCCTTCAGGTCGCTGATCTGCCACGACTCGATGTCCGATGGCCAGCCGATGGTCGGAATGCCGTAGGGATGAGCCAGAAACGCGGTGGCTTGCACCTGTTCCGACAAGCGCGCCGACGGATTGTCATCGACACTTGTCCGGCGTTCCGAATACACCACGCCGCGCTCGCTTTCCACCACCTTCGGTTCGAAGGCCAGGTTCTGCAGGCGATCGGCCTCGACAGCAAATACGGTTTCCAGCGCCGCCTTGGGCAGCCAATCCATGTAGATCGTCAGATCGTTCGAGGTGCTGGCGTTGTTGCGAGCGCCATTGGCTTCCAGCGTGCGGTCGAAGTCGCCCTGCGCGCGCGTGCTGGTGCCGTTGAACATCATGTGCTCGAAGAAATGCGCCAGGCCGGTGATGCCGGGCGCTTCGTTGCGGCTGCCGACACGCACAAAGTTGTACAGCGCAACGTTCGGGATGTCGCGATCCGGCCAGGTCAGAATCTGCATGCCGTTGGCGAGCGTGACGGCAGTGATGTCTTTGGCCGATGCGGCCGGCTCGGCGGCGTAGGTCGTGGCCGCAGACAAACAAAGCAGGCCGACGACGGTCGCCGTGATTCGTCTCATGCGTGGGAATCCTTCAGCGCGGGCACAGTTGCGGTAACGATAAGCCTAGTCGGCCGGCGCGTCACTTGGCCCGATCGATACTGTTGAGTTTGCCGTCGACGATGGTGGCGATCATGCGAAAGGCCTGCGGTCCGCGATCGTAAGTCCAGCGTTCGGTCGTGGTGACGCCGACTTTGCGGGTCTGATTCGCCTGGGGTCCCTTGGCATAGACGTCGGCAGTCGAGACCTCCTTGCTCGCAGGTTCGCCGCACTTCTGGACCAGCTCTGCAACGGTGGCTTCGCTGGTAACAATCCAGGTACCGCAGCGCATGGATTCATCGGCCACGACCGGCATCGCGGTGACGAGCATCGCGAGCAGCAGACCGGCAAGGATCGAGACGGGATTGCGCATACTGCCCTCCGCGACGGTCTTCGAAGCGCAGCGAAGATATCAGGTGACGGGCATGGTACGCGCACCAAAAAAAACGCCGCCAGCGGGAAGGCGCTGGCGGCGCGAGATGCGAACCTTTTTAAGGGGGAGGTACGCGCGATCGGAGTCGACCCCTACGCGTTGCCGCGAGCGATCGGTCGATCGTTGGCAACAGATAATGCAATGCATGTGCCAATGATCCGCCCCAACTGAATCAACAAGTTGGCCATTGCAGTGGCGTGGTGAGGTGACGTGCCTGGTCACTTATCGACCCGATCGGGTGGGCTGCGTCAGGAAGTGACATAGCGAGTGCCGGGGCGAGAGCAGGCAGCATGTCTCGTCGGTCCGACAGGCTGCTATGCGGAGCCTCGTTGGTTTTTCATCGGTTTGAGAGTGATTCAAGCGATGGAAAGTAGCCTTCTTCCCATTCACCAATCACTATTCACACTCACTCTTTGTGATCCGCGGCGCTGCCTGGCTGGAAGGATGTCTGAGAGACGGATTGGGGAAAATGCAATGACTGACACACCGCGGCGTCGCGTCGCCGACAAAGCCCTCGGCAGTCCGACTTTTATCGGTCAGGGATCCATCATGACCGGCGATCTGCAATGTCAGGGCGATGTCGTCGTCGCCGGCAGCGTGACCGGCGACTGCATCGCGCAGGGTTCGTTCACCCTGACCGAGGGTGCGCGCTGGGAAGGTCGCCTGCAGGCGAGCAACGCCATCATTGCCGGCGAGGTGATCGGCGGACTGATGATCGCCGAGAAAATCGAGATCCGCAAAAGCGCCCGTATTCGCGGTTCGGTGAGCGCGCGCAGCATTGCCATGGCGCAAGGCGCGCTGGTCGAAGGCGATCTTGCGGTTACCAGTGGCGCGGCGGTCGTGCGCTACGAGGAGAAGCGCAAGGGTGGGGAGACGTGATCAGGTGATTCGGGACTCGGGATTCGTCCGGAAAAGAAGCAGTGCCTGTTGTGTTGACCACCAGTTCGCCGCAGTACATTGGTCCCGAATCCAGAATCCCGCCTCCGATCACTCCGCCGGGCGCGTTGCTGCCGGTGGTGCGACCGCATCGCCGGCGCCCGGCTTGACGTACTGCTCCAGCCATTGGCGATGGGTTTCGTACCAGAACAGTGAGTTCTGCGGCTTGAGCACCCAGTGATTCTCATCCGGGTAATACACGAACTTGCTCGGCACACCGCGATTCTGCAACGTGTTGAATAGTTCGATACCGTGATTCACGGGCACACGCAGATCCTGCTGGCCGTGAATGATCAGCGTGGGCGTCTTGAAGTTCGCCGCGTTCATGTGCGGTGAATTGCGGTTGGTGCGCTCGATGTCTTGCCAGAATTCGCCATGCCGTTTGCGAACCGCGCCATCGTCGGTCGCATATTGCGAATACAGGTCGTACACGGCGGCGTGGGCGACCAGCGTCTTGAACGGATGTGGCCTGCCCAGCAGCAGCGTCGCCAGGTATCCGCCGAAGCTGCCGCCGCCCGCCGCCATGCGCTGCGTATCGATCCATGGCTGTGCTGCGAACCACTCGCTTGCCTTGATCGTGTCCTGGTACGGCAACTCTGCCCATTCCTTCGTGATCGAGTCGGCGAAGGCTTGTCCGAAACCGCTCGATCCGTGGAAATTGTGCCAGGCGGTGACGTAACCCCAATTGGCAAAAACCTGCGCATTCCAGCGCCATTGATAGCCATCCGTCATCGCGTTGTGCGGTCCGCCGTGCAGTATCAGATACAGCGGCCATTTGCGATCCGGTGTGAAGTTCGGCGGATACGCGACCCACATCTGGATGTTTTCACCGTTCGCGCCTTGATAAGTGACGCTTTCGACCTTGCCCTGGCTGAGCTTCGCCAGCGCGGCATCGTTGAAGTCGGACAGCTTGGTGGCGCTGCCGTTACGGCCGATGATACTGACCAAGGTCGGCGGTTCGCTGAAGCTTTGACGCAAGCCGACGATCACCGGGCCGCTGCCGGCCACGGCAAGCGCGGCGAAACTGTGCGTCGAGGTGATTGCTTTCGGCAGCTCGCCGCCGACTTCGAAGCGATACACGCGCCGCACACCGCCGTCGTCGATCGAACCCAGCAGCGATTGCGAATCCGGCGACCACACCAGGCCGTCGGCCGAGCGATCCCAGTTCTCGGTCAGATTACGCAGTTGTCCGGCACGACGATCGTAGATCATCAGCCGCGCGCGATCCGCGTAGAAGTCCTTGACGATCTGGCGACGTAGCGCGAGCGAGCGACCATCCGGGCTGTACAGCGGCGCAGTGTCGTTCGCGGCATTGTCGCTGGTGATGTTCTTCGGTGTCCCGCCTTCGATCGGCATGACGAACACATCGAAGTTGGGGTCGACGCCGCTGCGATCGGTATCGGCGGCAAAAGCGATTTCGCTGCCATCGGGCGAGATGTCGTACGACGTTGCGTTGGGTTCCGCCACATCCAAACCTAAGCCGCTGGCACGCGTGATGGGTTGCACTTCGCCGCCGGTGAAGGCGATCGAATACACATGCGTCTGACGCCCATCCAGATAGTGATCCCAGTAGCTGATCGGCGCCTTGTCCCAGACCCGCGCCGTCATTTTCGACTGCTCGCGGTCTTTCATGCGCTGTTCCATTTCGGGCCAGGTGTTGAGATCCGGCCAGACCTGCGTCAGAAATGCGATGCGCCGCGAATCGGGAAACCATTTCGGCGCCATGACGCCCGTGGGGATGTTGGTGACACGGCGCGCCTCGCCGCCATCGAACGGAATCACATACAGCTGCGGTTGTTTGTCGTCGCCGCGCTGGGAAACGAAAGCAATCAACGCACCGTCGGGACTCCACACCGGGCTTGAGTCATTCGCTTCGCCACTGGTGAGCTGTCGCGGTTTGCCCGGCTTGGTCGGGACCAGCCACAGATCGGCATCGCCTTTGTTTTTGTCGATATCGAAACTGGTGACTGGCAATACGGCCAGCCGGCCATCGGGCGAGATCGCCGGATCGCCGAGTCGTTTCAGCCGCCACATGGCTTCAGCCGTCAGCGGTTCTGCCTGCACGGCACTGCCCAGGCCGAGCAGAATCGACAGCCACAGCCACAATTGCGGTTTTCTCTTACCCGTGAAGGGGTGTGTCATCGGTAACCTCGCGCTCAGTGGCCTCGTGGCGCATGCATAAGTAAAGCCGCTTGTCGCCGAACACCGGCAGTTCACGATGCCAGGTTGCCGGCCGATCGGCTGCAACGTGTCGGGTTGCAAGTGTAATGAACTGCAGCGGTTTTACCTTAGTTCGCCGATGCGTGAACCTGAGACCTGCATCCCTGTCTTGCTCTGGGAGGGACCACTAGACTTGGCTTGCACCTGGGCTCGCACCTGAAAGGTGAAGTTTTTTTGGGACCCGCAGCGATCGCAGACAAATGAGTTTGTGGAACGTATCCGCTGTCAGCCCAGCAAGCCGGGCCACCGCCTGATCCCGATGACCTAAGTTATCCCGATGACCGAGGGGATTTGATGATCCACGCCAAAAACCGCAACCGCCTGCCATTGGCACAGCCCGCCGTCGTGCATCTGCGCCGCTCCTATGCCGAATGCCGTTTCGGCCAGATTCATTTGTGGACGTCGTATCCCTCCGGCGGTGGTTTCGATGAACATATCCCGGTCGTGTGTGTGCATCACGCCGGCGGCTCGGGACGCATGTTCGCGCCCATGCTCAAGGAGCTGGGTACCGATCGCAGTGTCTACGCGCCCGACCTGCCTGGTCATGGTACGTCCGATCCGTCGGGTGCGCGCGTGTCGGTCACCGATATGGCGGCAGCCGTCGGCGACTTCATCGATAGTCTGCGGCTGCGCAGCGTCGATCTATTCGGTTACCAGCTCGGGGCATGCGTCGCGACGGAGCTGGCGATTGCGCGTCCGCAGCAGATACGTCGCGTGATGCTGTGGGGAGCGGCGAACTATTCAGCGCAGGAGCGCGCGACCTTGCACGCCCAGACCACCACCGTAGGCTCGCGTGAGGATGGTGGCGACGTCGCTGACGAATGGCGCGCCGCGCTGACTCGCAAGGGACAGAACACGCCGGTCGGTGCCGTGGTTGAGGATTTCAGCGATCGTCTGCGCGCCGGAACGCATGGCGCGCGTGCCTTTGCCGCCGCTGTGGATTATCCCACTGCGGAACGACTGCCCTTGTTGAAGCAGCCCACGATGGTGCTGCGATTGCGCGATGAGTATGCCGAGTACGCGCCCCGCGTGCGCGGCGCGTTACCGAATGGCAGTCTGCTGGATCTGCCCGACTACGGTCAGGGATTCATCAGCGCCGCGCCGCAACGATTCGCCGCAGTGGCTCGTGAGTTTCTGGATCGCTAGTACGAAACGACCCATCGGACTCCCTGTCACGAGGGTCGTGGAGCCGAGCAAAAAGTGTGATTTTTGCTCGGCTCTCGCCGCGTTCGCGGCGGGCACATCCATGTGCCTGGATGGCTGCGAGGAGCTTGAAGTTTCATCCTTCGGGGTGCGGCTCTCTCGCGAAAGAGCCGTGTGTCACATGTGTCGTGCCCAGCTCCAGCCGCAGGCGAGTCCGACGATCAGGCAAGTGGTGATCCAGCGCGCGGTGCGTGCGGCCAGTGCACGCCACGCTTGCGGTTGCGCCAGCAGCGTGCTGATCGTCAGCGGCAGCACCAGTGCGATCACACACAAGCCGCCGAACGACAGCCCGCGCAACCACCACGCGACATCGACAATCGCCGCCAGGCCCCAGCTCAGCCAGAACAGCAAGCCCAGGCCGACGCCGGCCAGCATGTGCAGGATCACTTCCAGCAGCGGCAGGTCGGCATAGGTTTCGCGCTGTGGCCGTGCTAGCAGTTCGAAGCCCGACCATAACACTGAATGTCCGAGCACGCTGACGAGACCACTGAGGCTGCCGGTCAAAAGCAGATACGCCAGCTCCATGACAGGTTCAGCGCTGCGGCGGCAACGAGCGCAGGTCCGCGCTGCGCACAGTCACTTGCCCACCAGCGACTGCAAGCCATTCAGCAATCGCTCGACATCATCGTGCGAATTGAAGATATGCATGGAGACACGCAAGGCACCTGCGTCGCTTTTCGGCCATTCCAGTCGGCGCACGTACACACGATGATTCTTCACGAGCGCATCGGCCAGTTCGGCCGCCGATCGGCCGGGCACCCGCAGCGACAGAATGCCGGCCCACAAGCCGGGGCGACCTGGCGTGAGCAGTTCGATCTTCTTGAGCTGTTGCAAACGCAGTCGCGCATAGATCGCGAGTTCACGCACCCGAGCCTCGATACGCGTACGATTGATCTGTGCCTGCAGATCCAGTGCCGCTTCGCCGCCGCGTAAGGCCGGCCACAGGTGCGGCACCACATTGCCGAATTTGTGCAGTGCTGCCGGCACGCCGTTCTGCGCCGGCGCTTGGGCGGGTACGAACACCGGCGGCGAGGCATCGATGCCGCGCGGTTGCACAGGCCACAGCCGGTCCAGCATTTCGCGTCGCACATACAGCAGGCCGCTGCCCTGACAACCGCCCAGCCATTTGTGAAAGCTGGCGCCGTAGAAGTCGCATCCCAGGTCGCTCAGATTCAGATCCAGCATGCCGAAGGCCTGCGCCCCGTTGACTACGCTGACGATATTGCGCTGACGTGCGAACTGACACAGATCGCGCACCGGCAGCAGCGCGCCATCGCCGTATTGCACCTGGCTGAAGGCGAGCACTCGCGTACGAGGTGTCACGGCACCGGCAAACAGACCCAGCACCTGTTCCGGACCCGTCAACGGCACCGGCAGCTCGACCTGTTTGACGATGACGCCGCGACGCCGGGCCAGCATCAGCCATGGGCTCAGCGCTGCCGGATGCTCCTGCGATGTGGTGATGATTTCATCGCCGGCGGCCAGGTCCAGTCCGCCGGCCACACTGCTCAGCGCTTCCCCGGTGCCGTGCGTAAAGACAATTTCATCCGCATCGCACCCACTGAAGGCCGCAAAGCGGGTGGCGAGGCGCGTGGATTCGGTGATCCAGCGATCTTCCAGCGCCGCGTTCGTTACCTCCAGGCTCTGGCTTTCGCGAGCCCGATACTCGGCTGCCATGCAGGCGCGCCAGGTGGGAGCGACACTGGCCGAGTCCAGATATGCCACCTGTGTGTCGAGCACCGGTTGCGTTCTCACCCATTGCCATAGTTCGCGCGATGACGCCGGCGGCTCGGTGCCCTGAGCCATCACGGAACCGCGTGGCGTGAGCGCTGCGGAAGTTGCGATCGCGGCAGCGAGCAACTCACGACGGTTGAGCGGTCCCTGGGACCAGGGCGCGTCATCAGCGGGTTGAGAAAACTCGTCGTTCATCGAGCAGGCAATTGGGGTGGCGGCAACCGGCGCGCATTATTGCAGAGTCGCCCTGGGTTCGCGCCGGTCGGCAGGATTTGGACCTGTACGCGGATTTCCTGCTACCGTAGCCGCTGGTCGCTCCTGCAGGCAGTCCCAAGCTCTGGTCCATGACGAACGATTATCTGGAACGAATTCTCAAGGCGCGTGTGTACGACATCGCCATCGAGTCGCCGCTGGAACATGCGCCCAGACTGAGCCGCCGCCTCGGCAATCAGGTGCTGTTCAAGCGCGAAGATCTGCAGCCGGCGTTCTCCTTCAAGATTCGCGGCGCCTATAACAAGATTGCCCACTTGTCGGAGACGATTGCGAAGCGTGGTGTGATCTGCGCGTCGGCAGGCAACCACGCACAAGGTGTCGCGCTCGCCGCAAAACGTCGCGGCGTGAATGCGACCATCGTCATGCCGGTGACGACCCCGCAGATCAAGGTTCAAGCCGTCATCGATTTCGGCGGCGAAGTGGTCCTGCACGGCGATGACTACGACCATGCCTACGATCACGCGCTGGCACTGGCGCGTGAACGCAACCTGACCTACATCCATGCCTTCGACGATCCCGATGTCATAGCGGGGCAGGGCACCGTCGGCATGGAGATCCTGCGCCAGTATCCCGGCGATCGGATCGACGCGATCTTTATCGCGGTCGGCGGTGGCGGATTGATCGCCGGCGTCGCTGCCTACGTCAAACAACTGTTTCCCAAGATCCGCATCATCGGCGTCGAACCCGACGATGCCGATGCGATGCATCGCTCGCTGCAGGAGGGCAAGCGCGTGTCGCTCGATCGTGTCGGTGTGTTTGCGGATGGCGTCGCGGTACGACGGGTCGGCGAGGAGCCGCTGCGCCTGGCGCGCCAGTACGTGGATGAAGTGATCCTGGTCAGCACCGATGAAATGTGCGCGGCCATCCAGGACATCTTCGAGGACAATCGCAGCATCGTGGAGCCCTCCGGGGCGTTGCCGGTGGCTGGCATCAAGCGCTATATCGCGCGCGAGCAGTGCAAGGATCGGACCTTCGTGTCGATCAACTGCGGTGCGAACATGAATTTCGACCGGCTGCGCCATGTGGCCGAACGCGCCGACATCGGCGGCCAGCGCGAAGCGCTGCTGGCGGTGGAAATTCCCGAGCAGAAAGGCAGCTTCCTGCGCTTCTGCGAGGCCCTGGGCCGGCGCAGCGTGACCGAGTTCAACTATCGCTATCACAAGGGGGCTGCCGCGCGCTTGTTTGTCGGTCTGGCCCTAGGCGACGGCCGTGCCGAGAAGGAGGCCGTGATCAAGGCATTGAAGGAAGCTGCCTATCCGGTCGTCGACATGAGCGACAACGAGATGGCCAAGCTGCACGTGCGCTACATGGTGGGCGGACATGCCGACGGAATCCAGCACGAGCGCCTGTTCCGGTTCGAATTTCCGGAACGGCCCGGTGCGCTGCTGAAGTTCCTGCACGCCATCGGCACCCAGTGGAACATCACGCTGTTTCACTATCGCAATCACGGCTCCGACTATGGCCGCGTGCTCGCGGCAGTGCAGGTCCCGCCGCAGGAAAGCATCGACTTCGATCTACATGTGCGCGAACTCAAGTTCACGTACTCGGAAGAGACGAATAATCCGGCCTATCGCTTGTTTCTGGGCGATTGATTAAGAGTGCACGGTGAATAGTGATTAGATAGTTTCCATCGCGCTGTGCACGATCCCGCGATGGAAGTAGCGTTCTTACCATTCACCAATCACTACTCACGATTCACTAATTTAGCCGGCGGCCTTGGCGGCCTCCAGGGCGGTTCGAGCCTCATGGGTGACCGGTGCATCGGTGCCCTGTGTTTTCACCAATACCGGATACGCGCGCTCCAGCAGGGCGCGCGCTGCCTCATAGTGCTGCTGCTGTAGCAGTACGCGTCCCAGGCTGCTGCGAGCCTGTGCCAGGGGCGCGCTGTCGGCCGGGAGCTGCTGTTCGCCCATCGCGGTCGCCCGGCGCAGGGTCCGCTCGGCGTTCGTCAGCTCGCCGAGTTCCAATTGAGCACGACCCAACCCCGAGAGCGCTGCGGCCACATAGCCGTGTTCCGCGGGCAATGCCTTGTCATAGATTGCCAGCGCGGCGGTAAATTCTTCGACGGCTTCACCTGCACGAGCGCGATCAATCAAGACATTGCCCAGGTTGACATGATCGTGACCGACGAATGCATGTCCGGCGCCGCGGGCGGCAATGTCCCGCCGCAGTACATCGCGGAAGGTGGCTTCCGCCCGTTCGTGCTGCCCGGTGCGTCGCAGAAACGTACCGTAGTTCGCCAGGGCATCGAGCGTCGTTGGATGCTGGGGACCGAGCACCCGCTGCATGAGATCCAGCGACTGGGCGTAGAGCGGTTCGGCTTCGTCCAGCAATCCCTGGCGTTGCAGCGTCAAGGCCAGGCTTTGAATATGCACGGCGACCTGGGGATGATCCTGGCCGAGCGTGCTGCGATCGATATCCAGTGCGGTGCGATACAAGCGGGCGGCTTCGGCGTACTCCCCACGCTGCAGCAGCAACCCGGCCAGATCGTTGAGTGCCGAGGACATCTCAGGTTGCCGATCCATGCCGAACTGGCGATACAGGCCGACACTGCGTTCGTACAACCTGCGAGCCACGTCCAGCTGGCCGCGATATTCCGCCAGCCGGCCCAGTTCGATAACGATCGGTGCGAGGTCCAGCGCGGTGGCGCCGGCCGCTGCGCTCTGTGCCTGCATCGCATTGGTTAGCGTGCGATAGGCTTCGTCGAATTGTCCCTGCTCGCGCAGCGTGACGCCCAGGGCGGTCGTCGCCTTGATGACTTCCGCATCGTGGGGGCCGCGTAGCTTCTGCAAGGCAGCCAGCGCCTCGCGTTGCAGGGACACTGCATCGCCGTACAAACCCAGGCTGCCGTAGACGCCGCCGATCGTGCCCATCAGCGTGGCCCGGGTCAGGGGCTGATTCGCGAGCCCGTTACTGATGCGTCGGGCACCCAGGTCCAGTAGTTCGCGCGCCGTGAGCTGGTTGCCGCGACTGCGCGACGGATCGGACAGCTCGAACAGCTCGACCAGGAACGAGGAGACCTGCTCGGCGCGCGTACGTTCGGCCGCGGCAATGTCGCGTTCGCGTGCGATGCGCTGCGCCTGCAGGTAGGTCACCGTGCTGAATGCCGTCAAGGCGAGCGTCGCCAGCACGCTGGCGCCAACCGCAAGCGCATGGCGGCCGATGAATTTGCGGCTGCGATAGATCCAGCTATCGCTCGCAGCCAGGACTGTCTGGCCTGTGTAGTGTCGCTGCAGATCGGCGGCCAGTTGTTCTGCCGACGCGTAACGACGGCTGGCATCTTTGCGCATCGCCATCATGATGATGTTGTCCAGATCGCCGCTCAGCTCGCGCCGCAGTCGTGGCCCGGTGAGGTTGCGGCAGGTGGCGATATCGGCCAGCAGTTCCGGCGCGTCGGTCATGGTCCGCAGCACCATGGCACTGGGAGCCATCGGCTCCTGCTCGCAAATGATGCGCTCCAGGTCGGTCACGCGACTGCCATCCAGCTGGAACGGGCGCCGGCCGCATAGCAGTTCATACAGCAGCACGCCGAGCACGTAGATGTCGCTGGCCGTGGTGATGACATCGCCACGTACCTGCTCGGGGCTGGCATGCGCCGGGGTCATGACGCGATAGTCGAGGTGCGTCACCGCCATGGTGTGCAGCGACTGGCGGTTGTCGAGCAGCTTGGCAATGCCGAAATCCAGCAGTTTCGGCGTGCCGTCGGTCGTGATCAGGATATTGTTCGGCTTGAGGTCGCGATGCACGATCAGGTTCTGGTGCGCGTAGTGCACGGCGCCACACACGGTTTGCACCAGTGCCACGCGCTCGGCCAGGCCCAGGCGACGCCGATCGCACCAGGTATCGATGGCTTCGCCTTCGATGTACTCCATGACGATGTACGGCGTGCCGTCGTCGGTCTGGCCACCATCCAGCAACCGAGCAATGTTCGGGTGCTGCAGTCGTGCCAGGATCTGACGTTCCATGCGCAGGCGGCTGTGCACCTGCGCGGCGAAGGCTCCGGCACGCACCAGCTTGATCGCGACTTGCTGCTGATACTGCTCATCGGCGCGTTCGGCGAGATAGACATCGCCCATGCCGCCGGAACCTAGTTTGCGCACGATCCGGTAAGGCCCCAGTCGCTGGCCTTCCATGCGCACCGTCGATTCCAGCGGCGCTGCGTCCGGAATTTCGTCCCAGTATTCCGGTTGCTGGGCGCGAGTACCGAGCATGCTCAGCACCTGCGAGAGCAGCGGTACGTCATTGCCGCAGGCCTGACGAACGAAATCGGCGCGTTCGCGCGGTCCCAATGATTCCGCTCGCCTGACAATGTCCTCCATCTGCGTTGCATTTCCCATATTCTTATGATGCATCAGGCGCGCGTGCGCGTGATAATCGAAACAGCAGGATTCCAACACAAACGGGAAATCCTGTGACCAACCAAGTGGGACTAACCGAGGTGAAACATGGCGAGTAAAAAGAAGGGAAAGAAAAAGTCAGCCAAGAAGGCTGGCAAGAAGAGTGTCGGGCGAGCGAAAAAAACCGTAAAGAAGTCGGCGAAAAAGAAATCGGCCAAGAAGGTAGCGAAGCAGGCGGCCCGAAAGCCGGCAAAGAAGACGGCCAAGAAAGCGGCTGGCAAGGTCGCGAAGAAGAAGGCCGGCAAGAAGAAGGCGCCCCGCAAGGTGGCGAAACCCGTCATTGCGGCCGAATCCGTTGTCGTAACCTCGACGCCGGAAGATCTGCAGGAGCCTGCGGCTGCGCACGTTCCCCGCCTGCCTGAGTGATACGCCTGCCTGAGTGATACGGTGGATGAGGCCGGTGATGCGCATTGAATTGCCGTCCGCTGCCAGGCGGACGGCAATTCGTTCTGCGGTGCCCGAGCGCTGAGCCTTCCTTGCCGCTCGTTCCCAGGTCATCGCCAGCCTCCTGTTCATGACTTACATCGCGGCGCGGCCGGCGCAATGTCTGAAACGATCCATTCGCGAGCTGGATTTCCATTTTTATCGCTGGCCCGGGCAGGATGAGCGTCCCGTGCTGTTGCTGCATGGGTGGGGCGATACCGGCGAAACTTTCCAGTTCCTGGCCGATCACCTGCCCGAACGCACGCTGCTGGCGTTCGATGCACGCGGCTTCGGTCGCACCCAGTGGTCCGCAGGGGGCTACTGGTTTCCCGACTATCTCGCGGATCTGGACGCGATCGTCGACTGGCTGTCGCCCGGGCAGCCGCTCGATCTGGTAGGCCACAGCATGGGTGGCAATGTGGCACTGATGTATGCCGGCATCCGTCCGCAACGGATACGTCGTGTCGTCAGTTTGGAGGGGTTTGGTCTGTCGCGGACCATGCCGGACCAGGCGCCAACGCAATACCGGCAATGGCTGGACCAGATCGCTGCGGGTACTCAGTTCGCGATCTACGACAGCTTTGCGCACTTCGCCGGGATTCTGGGACGGCGCAATCCGCGTACTCCGCCTGCGCACCTGGATTTCATCGCACGCTCCTGGGGACGCGAGCGCGCTGACGGGCGCATTGAGCTGCGTGCCGATCCGCGTCACAAGCGCGTCAATCCGACGCTCTACCAGCGCGACCAGGCCGAAGCCTGCTGGAAGGAAATTACCGCGCCAGTGCTGTTGGTGGCGGGCGATCAGTCGGAGATCGCCCGCCAAATGGCTGCTGACCTGACAATGCAGCATTTGGCGACGCTGTTTCGTGACGTCCGAATCGAAACACTGGGCGGTGCGGGCCACATGATGCATCACGAACAGCCCGCAGCCGTTGCGGAACTGCTCAGGCGAGCTTGTCGTTAAAGATTCAGTCCTTCTTCAGTTGATTCGCAGCATCTTGAGTTCCTTCGCGGGCCTCATCCAGAGCGTCGTCGACTTTCGTCGCCGTGGTTTCCTCGCCGCCATTCTTCAGGGTTCCCACCGCTTCATCCACTTCCTCGCCTGCCTGTTCAAGCGGTCCCTTTTTCTCGCAGGCAGCAAGAGCGAGCGTTGCGCCGAGCGCCAGTGCTGCGAAGCCCAATGCCTTGAATCGACTGCGGCGTTGACTCGTCATCAATAATCCTCCCGGTGAGTGCAGGCCGCGATGGCGACCGGCTACGATTTGATCGTCGGCAAAACGTCCACGTACGCGCTAAGTTCCCTAGCACGACACAAGCGAGGCAGGCCGCGGGCGATAGTTGTAGCAAGGCCAGTGGAGGAACAAGCCGAAGCATGGTGCGTTAGTTGTTTCGAGCACGTTGCATATGCATCGTTTGTTTGTCGGGACGTTCGAATCTCGAATGTTTTTCGCTTCACTCCTCGAGGAGGTTCACCATGCTTTCCTGGGCACTGACTTTTTTTGTGGTGGCGATCATTGCGGCGGTTCTCGGCTTTACGAGCATCGCTGGCGCTGCTGCAGGTATCGCCAAGATTCTGTTCTTCGTGTTCCTGGTGTTGACGCTGGTGGCACTGGTCAGCGGTGCACTGCGCGGCAGGCCGCCTGTCTGACGCGTCCCTGTCTGACCCGTGTGGGAACGGTGCGCGCAACGCCGCGCCAAGAAAAAGGGAGCTGTTCAGCTCCCTTTTTTGTTTTTGAGTCTGTTTTTGCGTCGCTCGTATTTCGCATTTCAAGCGAATTTCAGCACGGAACCCCTCGCGGTTGCAGAGCTCATTGTGAGCGTGGCGGCTGCCAGGGCGTTCAGGCGAACAGCAATGCCTGGCTGACTGCGACGCGTACTGTTTCGGGGACGAACGGCTTCGTTACCAGGAAGGTAGGCTCGGGGCGTTCGCCGGTCAGCAGGCGTTCCGGATAAGCCGTGATAAAAATGATCGGCACTTCCACTTCGCTCAGTATCTGTCGCACGGCATCGATCCCTGAGCTGCCGTCGGCCAGCTTGATGTCGGCCAGTACCAGTCCGGGTTCCGATTGACGCGCCGCGCGTACAGCTTCATCGCGCGTGGTTGCGATGGCTGCCACGCTGTGTCCCATCTCGCGCACGATGCTTTGCAGATCCAGTGAAATGATCGGCTCGTCCTCGATGATGAGCACGCGGGTGCTGGGCTGACTGGAGATCTCGCGGACTGCCTGACTGACCATCTGTTGTACCTGGGCTTCGGACACACCCAGGATGTGGGCCGTTTCGCTGACGTTGAATCCTTCCATCGCCGTGAGCAGCAGCGCCTGGCGATGCGCAGGTGTCAGCTTTTGAAGCCGCTTTTGGACCCCGCCGGCTTCGTCGGCTGATCCCGCGATGGATCGTGCTTCGGTGTCCGTTGAACCCCAAATGCGATGAAACACTCGATACAGACCGACGCGTGGCGGCTGTCCCGGGCTCAGAACCGAAGTGTCGGCAATGATCGCTTCCAGCGTGGCTCGTACATAAGCATCGCCACTGGCTTGCGTACCACAGAGCGCGCGTGCGTAGCGGCGCAGGTAAGGCAGGTGTTCGGCGATTGCATGGGCCAGGGCCATAGATGTCGACTCCGTGAATGTTTACTCGTGCACTCGGATGAGGTGAGATCCTTGGGGAGGAGTGCAAGCGTATTAGTATGGATGAGTTACAACAAAGGTTCCGTAGCGACTGGAACTTTTTCAAAAATTACGCGTTTGGGTGGACTGACAGTCGACTCAGCTGGGTCAATTCATCCAGTCTGCCGCACAGCGCGCCCGATGATCTCGAAGACGAACATCATGACTGAGAAAATCAAGCCAGACCCTGCGGCATTGGCACCGGACGGCACACCGCTCGACCAAGTCCCCGATTGGTTGAGTGGCCGCCTGCGACGTATGTTCACCGATGTGATGGAAGAACCCGTGCCTGATGAATTCAAAGCGCTCTTGAAGCAGCTCGAAGACAAGGAGCGCGGTCGTTGAGGCCGTGGTCGAATAACAACATGTCCGGGCAGGATAAATTTCTCGATCAAGTGACGGCTCTGTTGCCGGCATTGCGCGCGTTCGGACGCTCGCTGTGCGGCGACCCGGCGCGTGCCGACGATCTGGTGCAGGATACCGTGCTGAAAGCCTGGACCAACCGTGAACAATTCCAGTCGGGCAGCAATCTCAAAGCCTGGTTGTTCACGATTCTGCGTAACTGCTACTACTCCGAACTACGGCATCGCAAATTCGAAGTGGAGGACCCGGATGGCATCTGCGCGGCGCAGGTTGCTGTCGCGCCTGACCACGATGCCAAGCTGCATTTGCGCGACCTGAGTCGCGCGTTGCTGGAGCTGCCGGCCGATCAGCGCGAAGCACTGATTCTCGTGTGCGCGACCGGATTGTCTTATGAGGAAGCGGCAGATGTTTGCCAGGTGGCCGTGGGTACCATCAAGAGCCGCATTGCTCGCGCCCGCGACCGACTGGTTGACCTGCTCGGCGCGGATGCGGCCCAGATCAACGGTCCGCTGACCTTTCTCGATACCCAGCCCGGTAGTGCCAACGCTCCGCAACGGTCCGGAACCTCCTGACGCGCCACTTCGCGGCATGAAGAATCAGAAAGCGCCCGCGGGTCCGAGTCGCTGGTGGGGGCGCAATGCCGGTTTGCGGCCGCGGCTGGTCCTGATCGTCGGCATCGCAATGCTGGCGCCAGGCGTTCTTGCGGTACTGCAGGCGGTCTCGAGTTATCGCAGCGGCATGCGGATTCTTGAGCAGAACCTCGCGCAGGCAGCACAGCTCGCTGCCAACGAAGAAGAGAACATGATCTCCGCATCCCGCGAGATCCTCACGAGCCTTGCAGCCCAGCCCGATATTCGGGCCCAACGCTTGCCCGCGTGTCGACGTGCGTTGCAGCGTGCGATCGGCGGCCTCGATCAGTATGCGGGCGCGGCCATTATCGATGACAAGGGCTTTTTCAGCTGCACCTCGACACCGCTCAAGAAAGCCACGGATGCCGAAGATCGTGCCTGGTTTCGCGAAATCATGAGTGGCGATGCATTCGTCGTCAGCGACCTGGTGTTCGCTCGCTGGTTGGACTCGTGGGGCATGGTCACGGCGGTGCCGCTGCTCGATGATGAGGGTGTCATCCGCGGTTCAGTTGCCTTGTTCATCGGCCTGGACTGGCTGACCCGTCGTTATCAGCGAGCTGCGCCGTCCGATACCGCATTGGCGTTGCTCGATGGCAAAGGCGATCTGATCACTGCGGACGCTTCGCCGAGCGGTGGCGCGTCCGGCCTGCCGCCCGATGCGCTCATTGATGATTACCTGGCGTCGCGCACGCAGACGTTTACGACGCGCGGTCGCGACGGCACCTGGCGCCTGTACGCGATGAGTCCGTTGCTCGGTGGCCGTATCTTCGTGATCATGGGAACACCCGTGCTGACGGCCATTGGTCCGCTGGCACTGCAGGTTGCATGGGGTGTACTGACCCCCATCCTGATGTGGGTGCTCGCCATTGCCGTGGTCTGGTTCGGCATCGAGCATCTGGTCGTGCGCTGGATTACCTATCTTGAACGTATTACCTCCGCGTATGCATCCGGCCGCCACACGGTCCGGCCGGAGCGTGCCGCGGCCGCCCCTGCGGAAATTCGCAGTTTGGGCGAGACGTTCACGCGCATGGCCGACCTGATTTCAGCGCGCGAACTGGAACTACGCGAGTCGGTGAAACAAAAAGAGGCTTTGATCCGCGAAGTGCATCATCGCGTAAAAAACAATCTGCAGCTGGTGATGAGCCTGCTCAACCTGCACGCACGACGCATCAAGGACCCGCGCGCCGAAGCCGCATTTGCCGACGCGCGCAGCAGAGTCAACGCGCTGGCGACTTTGCACCGCCGTCTCTACGAATCGGAAACACTGCAGGAAGTGGACTTGCGATGGTTTCTCGAAGACCTGTGCGTCGAACTGCGTCGTGGCGGCCTGGCCGGCGGCCGTCATGTCGAGCTGACCGTGCAGGCGCCGGAAGAGACGATCGGCCCTGAAGTTGCCGTGCCGCTCGGCCTGCTGGTCACGGAGGCCATCACCAATGCTTACAAACATGCATTCCACGGACGCGATCGCGGTCGAATCGAAGTACGCGTAAGCCGTGCCAACGATGTGCTCACTGTCGCGATCAGCGATGACGGCATCGGCTTCGATCCTGCGTCCGGTGCCGAACCGGGCGGACTGGGGCGATCGTTGATCGACGCGTTCGTGCGTCAACTGCATGGCGAACTCTCCCTGACCAGAGATACCGGGACGACGCTGCGTGTAACCTTCCCCTTGCCAGTGCATTCCACCGCTGTGCAGACTGTCGCCTAAGTACCGGGGCGCGTCTGGCTTCGGTCCGCCCGCGCAGACGCCAAGCCACCAGGATGCAGCGTGTCTGCGCAGTGAAGGTTCGATAAGTGCTTGCCTGCAGCGTGCATAAACCTGCGCGGCGCTGCGGCGCGCTCGGTATGCTGCGGAACTTTCAACTAAGTACGCTGTGCCGATGCCCGATACCTTGCGCGCCGCCGACGTGTTGCGCCTGCCTGGATTAGTACGATTTCTATGTGCGCGCGTGCTAGCAACGCTCGCAGCACAGATTCAGACGGTTGCCGTCGGCTGGCAGATCTACAACATCAGCCACGATCCGCTCGATCTCGGCCTGATCGGTCTGTCGCAATTCCTGCCGTTTGTCGTGCTCATCCTGCCCGCTGGTCAGGTGGCGGATCGTTACGACCGTCGCCGCATTGTCGCCTGGTGCTACGGCGTCTCGACCGTCTGTGCATTGCTGCTGTTGATCTTTACATTGCGGCAACTGACGACTCTCTGGCCGGTATTCGCCGCCATGGTGCTGCTCGGCTGCGCGCGTGCATTCTCGATGCCCAGTGGACAGGCGCTGCTGCCGAACCTGGTGCCGCGGGAAAGCTTCGCGCGCGCGGTCGCGTTGAATTCGTCGGTCTTCCAGATTGCAACCATCGTCGGTCCGGCGTTGGGCGGCTTGCTGTATCTCGCCGGACCGGCGGCCGTGTATGCAACCGTAGCCGTGCTTGCAGCGCTCGCCTTCGTGCTGATGATGGGCATCGGCCCGGAGACCGGAATACAACGTCGTGCGGAGCCGATGAACTGGACCACATTGCTGTCCGGTCTGCGTTTCGTATGGAGCCGGCCGATCGTACTCGGCGCGATTTCACTCGATCTGTTCGCCGTACTATTTGGCGGTGCTGTCGCGTTGCTGCCGGTCTTCGCGCGCGACATCCTGCACGCGGGCCCGGTGGCGTTGGGTCTGCTACGCACCGCGCCGGGACTGGGTGCGAGCATCTGCGCACTGGTGCTGGCTATCAACCCGCTGCGTCGGCATGTGGGCGCATGGATGTTCGGCGGCGTGGCAGTGTTCGGCGTCGCGACGGTGGTCTTCGGCTTGAGCGAGCACTTCATGGTGTCGCTGATCGCGCTGGCGGTCCTCGGCGCCGCAGATATGGTGAGCGTCTACATCCGGCATCTGTTGGTGCAGCTGGAAACGCCCGATGCAATTCGCGGTCGCGTGAGCGCCGTGAGTTCGGTGTTCATCGGGGCATCCAACGAAGCGGCGTCGCGACGCTCATGGTGACCGGCATCTGGGCGCGCCTGTTTCCTTCACTGCGCCATATGCAGACGTTTCCCGAGAGCAAGCACGGGAAGTGAGCGGCGAGTCCCGCTCTTCCATCACCGCACGGATTGTAACTGTGATTATTTACAGTAACATCCGCGCATGGCTATTCCCACACGTAATGGCATTCGACCGGGCCGCGGCGCCGTTTCCAATCCGGAGGGACGTTTCGAGTCCACCCGGACGGAACTCGTCGATGATGGCTGGAGCAATCTGGATGAGGCACTGCCGCCGCTTGCGACGACGGTGCAACCGGAGCCGGCGCGTTCGATCATTTCACGCAACAAG
>JAIBJL010000418.1 GCA_020029545.1 Gammaproteobacteria bacterium | reverse complement strand
ATCAAGGATGGCTGGGAAATGCTGGAAGATTGGGGGGATCTCATCGGTCTGAAGGGCAGCGGCTCCAACAGCGTGAAGGTGACCGACGCGTTCGTGCCGGACCGCTACGTGGTGTCGTTCGACATGTTCCCCGACGTCACCCGCGGCACCATCGGTGCCAAAGTCCACGGCAATGTCCTGTTCGCGACGCCGTTCAAATGCATTGCCTCGCTGGAGTTGTGCACTTTGGCGGCCGGCATGGCGACGGCCATGCTCGATGAATTCACGGCCATTCTGCAGTCACGCAAGAAGCTGACCATGTCCCTCAATACCAGCGGCACGCCGAAGAGCGAATACTGGTACCAGGACCCGATCTACCAGCAGGCGTACGGCAAGGCTCGGGCCCGAACCGATTCGGCGCGCGCACTGATCGTGGAAACCGCGCGCCAGATCGAGGCATGGACGGCAGCCGCCATGAACGAAGGCAGACCGTTCGGGCCGGAAGGGATCATGCACCTGTACGGTCAGAGCATTACCGCGGCCGAACTGGCCTGGGAAGCTGCCGAGATCATGTACAAGAATGCCGGTTCCGCGGCCGCGCGCGATGGCCAGCGCATGCAGCGCTATTGGCGTGACCTCTCGGCCTTCCGCAGTAATGTCCTGCACCAGTTCGATCACCAGTCTCTGAACCTGGCTCGCACAGCCTTCGGCATGCCACCCAGTTTCTTCTGAATGTCCGCGGTGGCAATGCGCGCTGCCTCGGCACGGCATGCCAAGGAGTTCGGACGGCTCTGTCCCAAAGAGTTCCACGTCCTGCGGGCGCACGACCTCAGGCACACCTTCGATCATCGGCTCCGGGCAGTCGGCATCGGGTTCGAGGATCGCGAGGTTCTACTTGGTCACAAGTCCGATCATGTCAACACGCACTACCCGACTCGGGTTGCAAGATGCAGCGATGCCGTTGCACGGCTTCAGGAAAGTGGCGCAGTGGAGGGCCAGGGTAGTGGAAGGCCAGGCCGGGGCGAATGTCAGAACAGTGAGCGCGGCGGCGGCGGTGCGCGCGCGGCGAACGGGACAGGGCAGGACTGAGTGGCGGGTGTCTGCTGCTTGAGAGGCGCGAGGCTGCGTTCGATGAGCGCGGGCGCTTCGATGCTGGCGATTACCTTGAGCCGCCCGCCGCAGCCACGACAGCGCTCGATATCGATGGCGAACACGCGCTTGAGCCATTGCGCCCATGTCATGCGGACATGCTTGGCAACAGGGGAGGGCTGTTTCGCTGCGTCTTGGGCCTTTGCACCGCGCCCGCGGCCAGCGGGCGTGATGGCAGCGCGGCGTGCGGGGCTCGCACCTCACCGTGTGGAGTGAGCGTAAGCCGCTCGACCGAGACGGCGGGAACTTCATTTGACGGGTCGTGGGCGAGAAAAATGGTTGGTTGGAGAGTTCGCATTGCAACGGCAGCGGAGGGGAAGCCCGCCATTTCCCTGGCGATGCGGCTTAAGGAATCATGACGCTCGCCCCGGAAGTCTTGCGTTCACTGAGGGCACGATGCGCTTCGACCGCATCCCGCAACGCGAAACGCTGCGCGACCTCGCAGCGCAAGATCCCGCGCTGTATCGCATCGAACACGGCATTGGCGCGTGTTTCCAGCGCAGCTCGCGTCGCTACGTACGTCAGCAACGCGGGACGGGTGAGATACAACGAGCCTTTCGTGGCGAGCATGCCGATAGGAAATGGCGCTATCGGACCGGAGGCTTGGCCGTAAGAGACGATCGTTCCCAGCGCACGCAAGCAGTCCAGCGACTTCAGGAATGTGGCCTCTCCCACCCCGTCGTATACCACGCTGGCCTTCGCGCCTGCGGTGATTTCCTGAACCCGCGCGACGAAGTCTTCCGTACTGTAGTTGATGACATGATCGCAGCCATATTCCCGGGCGATACGCGCCTTGACGTCACTGCCTGCCGTGCCGATGACACGAGCGCCCAGATGCTTGGCCCACTGAGTGAGAATGAGCCCAACACCGCCGGCAGCCGCGTGGATGAGCGCGGTGTCCTGCGCACCAACACGATAGGTGGCATGACACAGATAGTGCGCAGTCATGCCTTTGGAGAGGAAGGCGGCGGCGGTCACGTCGTCGATGCCCGATGGCACGGCCACCAGCTGCGCGGCCGGAATGATGCGCGCTTCGGCGCACGCTCCGGTGGGCCCGGCACCGTAAGCGACCCGATCGCCTTGCTTGAACTTCACATCGGCGCCGACGGCCTCCACGACGCCCGCTGCTTCAAGACCGGGAACGTAGGGCAGCGTCTCCGGCGGATACAGCCCACTGCGCCTATAGATATCCGCATAGTTCAGGCCGATTGCGGTATGACGAATCAACACCTCGCCCGGACCCGGGGTGCCGACGTCGACCTCGCCGTATTCGAGAACTTCCGGTCCACCGGTTTTCGAAATGATGATGGCTTTGACTTTCATGGGCGGTTCCTGTGGCGGATCGTTACAGCTTCACGGTCTGTCGAACATTTCAGCATGCCGTTGCCTAACGCGCTGGTCGAAATCATGCGTTCATTGAAATTCATTGTCATCGGGAAGGATGCGCACACCGGCGTGCGAAGATCGTATTCAGCCGCAGACCCTTTCGGCGCTTTCTCTTGAGCGGCCGCGCAGCCTAGCTCGATCCGACCGTCCGTCTGCGCACGCTGCTGCCCGTGAAGCACTTGATCTATCACCACCTACCCGGAATTCCACCCCAACCCACTCACCGAAGGCTGAATTTTTAGCCGGATACAGTGAAGTGAGCGACTCCGCCGGGCGCGGGTCCCGCACGAGTTGCGCAAAATCAGTGACGTCGCTCTGAAGGCGCATTAGCGCTGACCAACTCTGTCGCACTCAATCGCAATTCAGATAGCTCGCATGCAAATGCGTTTCGACAAGAAGCCCTTTGTTGAATAGTGTCTGGTCATTCAGACTTTTCTACATGCGAACGAATTGATATTGGACGACATCATCCCTTACTGTACATTGCAGTACAACCGCAGTACAGAAGCAGCCATGAGGGCAGACAATGGCTAATGCAAAAACCACGACTCTAACTTTCCGCATCGAGCCCAACCTGAAAGAAGCACTGCGGTCGGTGGCCGAACAGGAACACCGCTCTATCGCCAACATGGTCGAAGTCATGATTCGGGATTACTGCGGACGCAATAGCGTCTCGATCCTTCAGCCCACCGCTCCAACTTCCAGCAAGTCCCGATCCACCACGCGCAGCAAATAACCCCCCCTTAACGCCCGCGCTGCACGACTAATCACCAAGAAATGGCAATCAAGAAATCCGAACTGTATAGCTCCCTCTGGTCGAGCTGCGATGAGCTGCGAGGTGGCATGGATGCCAGCCAGTACAAGGACTATGTGCTGGTGTTGCTGTTCGTCAAATACGTCAGTGACAAATACGCAGGCCAGCCTTACGCACCGATTGTCATCCCGCCGGGCGCGAGCTTCGCCGACATGGTCGCGCTCAAGGGCAAGACAGACATCGGGGACCAAATCAATAAGAAGATCCTCGGCCCGCTGGCGCGGGCGAACAACCTGTCCGACATGCCGGACTTCAACGACCCGAACAAACTTGGCAGCGGCGACGAGATGGTGAAGAAACTCACCAACCTCATTGCCATCTTTGAAAATCCGGCGTTGGACTTTTCCAAGAACCGCGCCGATGGCGACGACCTACTGGGTGATGCGTATGAATACCTCATGCGCCACTTCGCTACCGAGAGCGGCAAGAGCAAGGGCCAGTTCTATACACCCGCCGAAGTCAGTCGCGTCATTGCCCAGGTGCTCGGCATCCGCCACGCCAAGACCAGCAACGACACCACCGTCTATGACCCCACCTGTGGCTCCGGTTCGCTGCTACTAAAGATCGGCGACGAAGCCAGTCACGACAAAGCCGTGAAGGTCACGCTCTATGGTCAGGAAAAGGATTCTTCTACGGCGGGCCTGGCGCGCATGAACATGATTCTGCATGACTACGCCACGGCGGAAATCAAACAGGGCAACACGCTGGCCAATCCGTTGTTCAAAGACGGCGCCGCCCTCAAGACCTTCGACTATGTAGTGGCCAACCCGCCGTTCAGCGACAAACGCTGGAGCACCGGCCTCACACCGGATACCGATCCCTTCGAGCGCTTTCAAGCTTACGGCGTGCCACCCGCCAAGCAGGGTGACTATGCCTACCTGCTGCATATCATTCGTTCGTTGAAAAGCACGGGGCCCAATGGCGGTGGCAAAGGCGCGTGCATCCTGCCGCATGGCGTGTTGTTTCGCGGCAATGCCGAGGGTGTGATCCGCAAGAACCTCATTCAGCGCGGTGTCATCAAGGGGATTATTGGTTTGCCTGCCAACTTGTTTTATGGCACCGGCATTCCTGCC
>JAIBJL010000417.1 GCA_020029545.1 Gammaproteobacteria bacterium | reverse complement strand
CGAAGGCGCCGCATAACCAGCAGCAGCTCCTCTATCACATTGGGTGCCTCACTCATTTGTCCGCCTGCCTCTTAAAATCCAAATACAGTTGACGGCTCGCCTGTCGCGAGCCCGCCCACGTACCGCGGTACTTCCGAAACTCAGCAATCCTTGGCGAGCGTGGCAATAGGGCCTGGGGCCTGGGGCCTGGGCAGGAAACGGATAACCGATTGCACACGCTGGCGCATGGAATTCCGTGCCGCTGCCGCCTCAGTCACCAGGCGATACAGCTCCATCAGGATGCCGGCCGAGGCACCCCAGATATTGTGTGCCTCGAAGGGAATATCGTAGACCTGCACCGCTGTGCTTCCGATCACGCGCTCGCGCGAGCGGTGATTCGTCAGATCGAGAATGTGATTCAGCGGAATCTCGAAGGTGCTCTCCACCTCGCGCGCATCCAGCTTCAGTTCAAAGCCCGGCTGGACGAAGCCGACCACGGGCGTGATCCAGAACCCGGTCAGCACCAGATGCGGCTTGAGGTAGCCTGCGAACGTTACATGTTCGCGCATCAGGCCGATCTCTTCCTCCGTTTCACGCAATGCCGTGTCGAGTGGACCGCTGTCGACCGGCTCGACACGGCCGCCGGGGAAACTGATCTGCCCGGCGTGGGTGCGCAACTGGCTGGAGCGTTGGGTCATCAGTACCGTAAGTCCGGTCGGGCGATCTACGATCGGCACCAGTACGGCTGACGCCGCTGGCGAACGCGGAAAGTGCATGCGCAATACGGGATCGATCTCGCCGGTAACGCCAGCCGGCAGCGCGTCGACCCCATCGATCGGTGGACGGCTGTCGCGCAGGCGCTCTTCGATGAGGCGGCGCAGAACATGGCGATCGAGCGTGGCCTGATCGGTCATCGCTCGCGGTCTCGTTCCACGCGATTGCCGCCGGTAGTGAGCTGGCGCGGATCGAGCAGCCGATCCAGTTGCTCACGGGACAGGTTCGTCATCTCGGCGGCAACTTCGCGTACCGGGCGGCCTTCGGCATAGGCCTGCTTGGCAATCTTTGCGCCGAGCTCATAGCCAATGACCGGATTCAACGCCGTTACCAGAATGGGATTGCGATCCAGCGCCGCATTGACGCGCGCTTCGTTGATGGTGAATCCGGCAATCGCCGAATCCGCCAGCACGCGTGCCGCGTTGGCGAGCAGATCGATACTCTGCAATAGATTGTAGGCAATGACCGGCAGCATCACATTCAACTGGAAGTTGCCCGACTGACCGGCAATCGTGATCGTCACATCGTTGCCCATCACCTGCGCGCACACCATTGCCACGGCTTCGGGAATCACCGGATTCACCTTGCCGGGCATGATGCTGCTGCCCGGCTGCAATGCCGGCAGCGCAATCTCGCCGATCCCCGCCAGCGGACCGCTGTTCATCCAGCGCAGATCGTTGCTGATTTTCATCAGCGAGGTGGCCAAGGTCTTGAGCTGGCCGGACAATTCGACGGCGGCATCCTGCGACGACAACGACTCGAAATAATTCGGGCTGGGTTTGACTTCGACACCACTTTTCACTGCGAGGTAGCGCGACGCGCGCAGCGCAAAACGCGGATGCGCGTTCACTCCGGTACCGACCGCCGTGCCGCCCAGCGCAATCGCTTGCAGACGGGTTCGCCCCTCCATGACGCGCGCGCTGCCATGTTCGACCTGTGCGCGCCAGCCGCTCATTTCCTGCCCGAAAGTCAGCGGCATGGCATCCATCAGATGGGTGCGTCCGGTTTTCACGATGGCGCCCACTTGTGTGATGCGTCTGGAAATCATGGCGCCCAGATAAGCCAACGCCGGCAACAGCTGCTGCTCGATGCCCATCAGCGCGCTGAGATGGATAGCCGAGGGGAACACGTCATTCGAGCTCTGGCTCATGTTGACATGATCGTTGGCATGAACCGCAACACCTGCATAGCGGCTCGCCAGATGCGCGACCACCTCGTTGGCATTCATGTTCGTGCTGGTGCCCGAGCCGGTCTGGAACACATCGAGCGGAAATTGCGCATCGTGCCGGCCCTCGGCAACTTCCAGCGCGGCCTTCTGAATGCCGGCGGCGACCCGGGGATCGAGCTGCTCCAGTTCCAGGTTCGCCGTCGCCGCAGCCCATTTGATCAACCCGAGCGCGCGAATCAACGTGCGTGGCATGCGCAGTCCGCTGATCGGGAAATTCTCGATCGCACGCTGCGTCTGCGGACCCCACAGGGCGTTCGCAGGCACCCGCAGTTCGCCCATGCTGTCGCGCTCGACCCGAGATTCGTCTTCAGCCACAACCGCTCCCGCTAATGACCTGCCGGCACAGGTCGAGTTGATGATCTCAAAACCGCGTGCCTGCGGTATGATCCTACAGTGTTACGGGTTCCACAAAAGACCGTCACTAGCCGCCTGGCGGACTGAAGTGATCGTAACGAGGCGCGTGGCGGATGGACTTCACCTCGAACCCACTGCCTTGGCGCAAGGGCCTGAGGCGTGGGGCCTGGGTAGGAGACTCCAATTCCATGCGCCAGCGTACCGATTCGTTTCCTGCCCAGGCCCCGCGCCCCAGGCCCTATTTGGTGGCGGCAATTGTGGCGCTCACTGCTAAGTAGGCACCATTCGCCCTAACTGGAGATTCCTGCCGCGCGCAGCGAATGCTTATCCGACGTGACCAATGTCCTGAATGCCATTTCGCCGATCGACGGCCGCTACGCCGATAAATGCGCTGAACTGCGTCCGCTGTTCAGCGAGCGCGGACTGATCCGGCAACGCGTCCGCGTCGAAGCATTATGGCTGAAAGCACTGGCGGCCAATCCGCGCATCGTCGAATTGCGCGGGTTGTCCGGCGAATCGCTTGGCGTGCTGGACGCGCTGGCCGCCGATCTGACCGACGCCGAAGCCGGCGAGGTCAAGAATTACGAGCGCGAGACCAATCACGACGTGAAGGCAATCGAGTATTTCGTCAAGAGCCGCCTGGGTGTCATGGCCGAATGGCGCTCGCGTCGCGAGTTCGTCCATTTTGCGTGCACGTCGGAAGACATCAACAATCTCAGCTATGCGCTGATGCTCAAGGAAGCGCGCGACCAAGTCATGCTGCCGCGACTGGATGCGCTGATCGAGCGGCTGCGCGCGCTCGCCCATGCGAACGCCGCTGTGCCGATGATGTCGCGCACGCATGGTCAGCCGGCGACACCGACCACGCTGGGCAAGGAAATCGCCAACTTCGTTTATCGCCTGCAGCGCCAGCGCGTGCGTTACGCGGCGGTCGCCATCGAAGGCAAGATCAACGGCGCAGTCGGCAACTTCAATGCCCACCTGGTGGCTTACCCCGATGTCGACTGGTCGTTGCTGTCGCAGGGCTTCGTCGAGTCCCTGGGACTCACCTTCAATCCCTACACGACCCAGATCGAGCCGCACGACTGGAATGCGGAATACTTCGATGCGCTCGCGCGCATCAACACGGTGCTGATCGATCTGTGTCGCGATCTGTGGGGCTATATTTCGATCGGCTATTTCCGGCAGCGCGTCGTGGCGGGCGAAACCGGCTCGTCGACGATGCCGCACAAGGTCAACCCCATCGATTTCGAGAATGGCGAGGGCAATCTGGGCCTGTCGAATGCGCTGCTGCGATTCCTGGCGGACAAGCTGCCGATTTCGCGCTGGCAACGCGATCTCACCGATTCGACCGTGCTGCGCAATATCGGCGTCGCGGTCAGTCATGCGCTGATTGCCTGGCGGTCGATCGAGCGCGGACTGGACCGCATCGATGTCGATGCGGCGCGGCTGGCCGCCGACCTGAATGCCAACTGGGAACTGCTGGCCGAACCCATCCAGACCGTCATGCGCCGGTATGGTGTCGAGAACGCCTACGAGCAATTGAAATCATTGACTCGCGGTCAGCGGGTGACGCCGGAAGCGCTGCGTGCCTTTGTCGAGCAGCTGGCCATTCCGCCTGCTGCACGCCAGGCGTTGATGACGCTGACGCCCGCAACGTATGTGGGCAACGCTGCGGAACTGGCGCAGCGCGTGTGATCGATGCCGGCGAACGCGTCCGGGTACGGGCCGCGCAATCGCCAGATGGTGAAGAATGTCACAATCGTGCCATAACCTCCCGGATACACTAGATAAATGTCCGTAAGACCCGACCTCACCGTAGCCTCCGTCATCGAGCGCAACGGCCAGTATCTGCTGGTCGAAGAGCGTGTCGGCAGCGGTCTGGTCTTCAATCAGCCGGCCGGTCATGTGGAGCGCGGCGAGCGTTTCATCGATGCGGCAATCCGCGAAACACTGGAAGAAACGGCATGGAGCTTTCAGCCTGAAGCGCTGGTCGGCATCTATTTCTGGGAGCAGCCTGAGAAGCATCGCAGTTTTCTACGCGTGACCTTTTGCGGTCAGGCGATCAGCCACGATCCGGCACGGCGTCTGGATCGCGGTATCGAGCGGGCTCTGTGGCTCACCCGCGATGAAATCGTGTTGCGCACGGCGCGTTTGCGCAGTCCGATGGTGCTGCGCTGTATCGACGACTATCTCGAAGGGCGCCGCTATCCGATCGAACTCGTCAGCGAGTACCTGCGCGATGCCACGACCGGCATCGTCGACCGGCGTGGTGCGCCTGAGCACGATGCCGCGGCGGATCA
>JAIBJL010000416.1 GCA_020029545.1 Gammaproteobacteria bacterium | reverse complement strand
ATCAATCCGTGGATGTCGTGCTGGTCGATGCCTTCGATGAGCATGGCGTGGCGCCGACGTTGGCCACTTCGAATTTCTTTGGCCATGTCTTCCGCCACCTGAGCGACGCTGGCGTGTTGATCATGAATCTGCTCGGCGAGCCACATACCTACGCGGCGCATGTACGGCGGGTGCGCGACCTCTTCGGCAATCGGGTGCTGCTGGTTGCGGTGCCGGGCAACGATAACGTCTTGCTGTTTGCATTCAAGCCCGAAGCGATAGCGCCGTCGGCAGCGCAGCTCACCGTGCGGGCGCGGCATCTGCAGTCGAAGTACCGCATGCAGTTTCGTGCCTATCTGCAGCGTATTCGGGAAGGGGCGAGTCCTCCGGGCGAGGACTCGTGAAGCGCAGCGCTCGTGCGCATCAGAAGCTGCCGGCCTCGATCTGTTCGAGGTAAATGAATTCCGGTGCGCGCACCCCGGCGTCTTTGCGGATCTGTACCAGTTCGGGCGACTCGAAGAACGCCCTGGCGGCCGCGATCGACGTCCAGACAGAGAAATGCACGATCTTCTGCGGATCGTTCTCATACCTCAGTACCTGCCAGGAGCGTTCGCCGGCTGCCTGGCGAATGTTGGCAGCGCCGTCGAAGATTTTTTTCCACGCCGGATAGCTCGCCACTTCATGGATGATCAAAACGTGCTGCATTCGGTGTTCCGGGTAGGGAGGAGTCGACAGACTCAGAATCGGTGCGATGGCAGGCCGCCGGTGGTGCATCCAGACCCGCTGACGATCCTGCGTCGGAGAGAGAATATCGCATGGGCAGGGCGATCGAGTCGCCGATTCCGAGCATGCGGGTAGCTTTCTACCCGACGGATCGACATGTCCGGGGACTCATCAACGCACATTAGGATACGGCAGACCACCGGGTCGATCTTTACGGCGGCACGGTAAACTCGGCGCTTATGCAGAAGACTCCAGCAACGGCGGCACTTGCGAACTGGCCATTACTGACCGGCATGGGTGTGCTGATGCTCGGCGCCGGCTTGCAGGGCACGCTGATCGGATTGCGCGCAACGCTGGAAGGCTTCGCCCCGTCCGTCACCGGTATTGTCATGTCCTGCTACTACCTGGGCTACATCGCCGGATCGGTCGGTGCGCCGCGACTGATGCAGCGCGTGGGGCACATCCGCGTGTTCTCCGCCTTGACCGCAGTCGCTTCAGCGACGATCCTGCTGCAGGCGGCATTCGTGTCGCCGGTACTGTGGTCGGCACTACGCATCGTGTCGGGCTTCTGTTTTGCCGGCATCTACGTCGTCGCCGAGAGCTGGCTCAACGATCGTGCCAGCAATCTCAATCGTGGCACGCTGCTGGCCTGTTACATGCTGGTGCTCTACATTGGCCTGGGCAGCGGCCAGTTTCTGCTCACTGTCGCCGATCCCCGCGGCCCCTTGTTATTCTTGCTGATCGCGGTGCTGATCTCGCTGGCGGTCGTGCCGATCACGCTGGTGGTCCAGCGCGCACCAGAGTTCGAGATCCCGCGCAAGATACGTTTCGCCGATCTGTTCCACGTCTCGCCGCTAGGCGTCGTCGGGGTCATCGTGGCCGGCCTGGTCACCAGTTCGGTATTCTCGATGGGACCGGTCTATGCGCAATTGAGCGGCCTCAGTACCGGTGAAATCGCCACTTTCATGAGCGTCGCGATTTTCGCGGCGGCAGCGACGCAGCTGCCCATCGGCCGACTGTCGGACCATATGGATCGCCGCAACGTGCTGGTCATAGTCTGCGTGCTCTCGGCCTGCATCGCCATCTGCGCCGGCGGCTATGGCGCGATGTCGCGTCCGATGCTGTTTGTTTTTGCGGCGGCGTTCGGCGGTTTCGGCCTGACGCTGTACTCGCTGAGCCTCTCGCACATCAACGATCATCTCGCCGCCGACCAGATCGTCTCTGCGAGCGGCTCGGTCATTCTGCTCAACGGACTGGGTTCGATTGTCGGCCCGATCACCATTGCAGTGCTTATGAATCGCTTCGGCCCCCCAGCATACTTCTTCGCGCTGGCCGGCACGGTCGGCGGTCTTGCGATGTATGGTCTGTGGCGCAAGTCGCAACGCGCGCCGGTGCCGGTCGCGATGAAATTCCCGTTCGTCAATGCGCAGCCGCAGACCACGCTCACCGGCCGTATACTCGCCGACATTGCTCACGATGCCGCGCTGGCACGTGACGATCTGCGCTGAGGTATCGGCACGAGTCGCGTGCGGGCCGCGATCCCTCAGCCGGGGTCCTCGTCCATGAATTCATAAGGCACATCGAAACCTTCGATCGTAGGGAATGGCCGCAGCTTGGCATCGAACCGGGCGCGGGTTGCTGCCGGCTGTGCCAAGGCGGCAGCCAGTGCCGTGTTGAACTCGTAGGCTTGGCTGTCGTAGCCGGTGCGACGCATGGCTGCCGTGAACGCATCGACGTGTGCCGCGCCGCTCTGATAGACCTGCGGTGCGAACTCCGGATCGATGTCCTCGTTGTCCGGCTCTTCGAAGGATTGTTGGCACCCGGCAACGTTGGTCGCGTGATAGTTGCGGCAGGTCTGTGGACGCACCTCGTAGATCGTGCACGCGCCTTGCGCGAGGAAAGGGCATTTCAGGTTTTGACGCGTGCGTTGGGAGTCATCCAGTGCTGACAGCGCAGCGCTGTTCGCGGCGATTTCTTCGCGAACGCGGCGTTGCTCGGCAGCACTGAAGTTCTGCGCCACGAAATCGAGAATCCGCAGGACTTCGCCGGCACGGGCGTCGATAGTGAAGTAGCAGCACCAGAAACAACCGACCTTGCAGGCCAGAGTGCCCGCGTCGGCGGCACCGGCCAGCCGCTCGTCATGGCATCGCTGCGATGCTGCGAGGGCCGACAATGGTCCGAGTCGTTCGATGTCGGCTCGCGCGCGAGCATACTCATCGGAGATAATGCCCTGAACAAGCGGTTCATCGATCTCGAATTCCATCGGTTTCTCGGCTGACGGGGGCGCCAAGCGAAGCAGCAGATCGGGGTAGACAGCCCGTCTCGATCCTTGCTTCGGCTATGGCGCGCGATTGCGGTGTCCGATTATGGCGCCTGATCGAGGCGTAAGGCACGTCGCGAATTGCGCAGGCTTGTTGCAACGACTTAGTACTGTCCCGACGGGGCGGTTCTCAAAAGAGAGATGCCAATGAAAGTGTATTCATGGAATGTCAACGGGATTCGCGCCGTCCTCAAGAAGGGATTGTTCCAGCCCTTCATGGACAAGCATCAGCCCGATGTGTTGTGTCTGCAGGAGACCAAGGCCGAGCGCGGCCAGTTCGAGATCGATCTGCCGGGATATCACGAGTACTGGAACTCGGCGGTCAAAAAGGGCTACTCGGGCACGGCGATCTTTGCGAAGGAAAAGCCGCTCGCGGTCGTGAATGGATTCCCCGCGGACTTTGCCCAGCGCTACAAGTTTGCCGATGAGCTGCGGCGCGACAGCGCCGAAGAAGGTCGCGTGATTGCGGCGGAGTTCAAAAAATTCCATGTCGTGACGGTATACACGCCGAACGCGAAGGACGATCTCAGTCGTGTGCCGCTACGTTTCGAGTCCTGGGACCCGGCCTTTCTGGCCTATTGCCAGCTGCTGGAGAAAACCAAGCCGGTGATCTTCTGCGGCGACCTGAACGTGGCGCATACCGAATTGGATCTGGCGAATCCGAAGTCGAACAAGGGTAAGAAGGGCTTTACCGACGAGGAGCGCAAAGGCTTCCAGAATTTCGTCGACGCCGGCTTCATCGATACGTTCCGGCTGTTTACGCAGGGCAACGGCCATTACTCCTGGTGGAGTCACTTCGCCAATTCCCGTGCCCGCAACATTGGTTGGAGAATCGATTATGTGATGGTGTCGGGCCAGTTGCGGGATGCCGTCAAGGCCGCGGAGATTCATCCCGACATCATGGGCAGCGATCACTGTCCGGTCAGTGTCACGTTGGCCTGACAACACCGGACCCAAAGACGGGTTTGGGGCGTTGTGTCGATTGCGGAACGCGGACAGGCTTCTCGCTGCGTTCGTCAAACCGGAATCTTTACCTTGATTCGGCGAGACTCTCTTCAGGGAAACATGTCGTGAATAAATTCAGATCGGTCCTGACCCTGGTGGGTGTCATTGGGATAGGCAGTCTCGTTGCGTCGACCGCGTTGGCCGAAGACACTCAGTTCTACGGGTTGTTGCGCGGTCGGGATCTCTCGCCTTTCGGCTTCCTGCGGCTCGATATGCGTCCTGCTCACGCGATCGACATCGAACCCGGTAGCTGGGCATTCGAGACCGAAATCGGATATCAGAATACCTGGGCGCTGAGTCCCAACGTCGAGAAGTATCTGACAGGTCTCGAGTCATCCGGCCGTCGCGAGCTGGGTGCGACCGAACTGGCAGCAATCCAGGCACTCCCCGGC
>JAIBJL010000415.1 GCA_020029545.1 Gammaproteobacteria bacterium | reverse complement strand
GGTCGATGCAAGCAATAACGGCAATGCCGCGCCGTTCTCGAGCGCATTCGACGCCGCTTCGCTCACAGTAACGAGTGTCAACGACTCGCCGGTGCTTGCAGACACGAACGACGCACTGTCGTCGATCTCCGAGAATGAAATTGGCACCAACGGTCATCTGGTCGCCGATCTGCTGACCGGTCTGGTGGCGGATGTGGACAGCGGTGCATTGCAGGGTCTCGCCGTGACCAGCCTCAGTGCCGGCAACGGCGTGTGGCAGTACTCACTCGATGGCGGCGCAACCTGGGTCGATGTGACCGGAGTTTCCGCGAGCAACGCACTGTTGTTGCGCGATACCGATCGCCTGCGCTTCCGCCCGGATACGCTCAACGCTACGGCGGCGAGCTTCGACTATCGGGCGTGGGATCGCAGCACCGGGACTGCCGGCAGCTTCGCCGATGTCGTCGGCGCCGGTGCCAATGCGGCATTCTCGAGCGAAGAGAACACAATTGCGCAAACCGTCACGGCAGTGAACGACGCCCCGGTATTGCAGGCCGGTACGACAGCGCTCGCACCATTGAACGAAGACTACACCGCGAACCTCGGCGAGTCGGTCGCGACCCTTCTCGGCGGTCGTTCCAGCGATGTGGATGCGGGTGCGGTGCAGGGCATTGCGGTCATCGGTACCAACGATGGTAACGGTCGCTGGCAGTACTCGTTCGACAGCGGTGGCACGTGGACCACCATGGCACCGTTCGCGGTCGATTCCGGATTGCTGTTGCGTGATACCGATCGCGTGCGCTTCCTGCCGAATTCGGAGAATGCCACGACGGCGTCGTTCAGCTTCCGTGCCTGGGATCGGACTAGCGGGACAGCCGGCGCCGTTGTGTCGACGGCGGCGACGGGTGATGACACGGCGTTCTCGATGGTGCAGAACACCGCGACCATCGTCGCGAACGGTCGCAACGATTCACCGGTAATGGCACCCGATGCGCCGGTGCTGCCGACCATCGACGAAGACGCTCAAGATAACGCGGGCGTGCTTGTCGCAACGCTGCTCGACAAGACGGTCAGCGATGTGGACATCGGTGCGGCGCAGGGCATCGCCATCACCGGCCTCGATGCGGGCAACGGGCGTTGGCAGTACTCGCTCGATAGCGGTACGACATGGATCGATGTCGGTGCGGCGTCGACAGAAAATGCGTTGTTGTTACGCGCGACTGATCGAGTGCGTCTGCGTCCCGATGCGCAGAATGCAACGACGGCCAACTTCAACTACCGCGCCTGGGATCAATCCGATGGTGTTGCAGGCGAACGTCTGGACACTCGCGTGTCCGATGTGACCAGCAGCTGGTCGCAGCAGATCAATACGGCGTCCATCGCGGTCACGGCCGTGAACGATGCACCGATCAACGATGTATTGCCGACCGACAGCGGCGCGCGTCGCGTCGACGGCACGCTGCGACAGGATGGCGTGCTGACGGCGGACCCGCAGTTGTGGCATGACGTCGATAACGGCGATCCGGCGGTGAGCTTCCGTTATCAGTGGGAGATTGCGGACGATGCCGCCGGCACCAACCTGCGAGTTATTACGGGGGCTACGGCGAGTCAGTACAGCATCGTCGCCGGCGACATCGGCAAGTATATTCGTGTCACGGTGTATGGCAGCGATGGTCAGGTCGAGACGCCGGCCAGCAGCACATTCAACCGCGTCTCGAACCAGGTGCCGGTCGCCAGCCTGCCGCTGGACACGCAGCGGGTGTCTGAAAGTGTTCCGTTCACGTACACCGTGCCGGTCGATGCGTTCATGGATGCCGATGGCGAAGACACGCTGTACTACACCGCGACGCTGACCGATGGTTCGCCGCTGCCCGCGTGGCTCAGCTTCGATCCCACCACACGGACTTTCAGCGGTACGCCGGGTGGCGGCGATGTGGCCGTGTTGAGCGTGCGCGTGACGGCGGGCGATCACGGACTGCAGAGCGTCAGCAGCGACTTCACGCTGCGTGTTCTCGCACTGCCGGTCAACTTGCCGGATGCACCGCCGCCGGCGCCGCCATCGTCGGAGCCGCTGGCACCCAATGCCGATTTGTCGACGCCGTTGGCGGTCACGAACGGTGCCGCACTGGTGCAGACATCGGGTGCTCGCGCACTGGGTGGCGATCTGTCGGCCGATGCGCTGCGCAATTCTTATCAGGTACAGGAATCGGTGGAGCCGTTGACCAGTGCAGCGGGCTTCCGCGTGCCGATCGATGCCTCGCCGGTGGGTCAGCCTGCATTGGCGCTGTCGCATCCATTGACGGATCAATACAATCAGTCCACGGAGACTTGGCGCTTCGCGATTCCGGCGGACACGTTCACGCACACGCAGCGCGATGCCGTCGTGGTACTGGAGGCGAGTCGCCTGGACGGCGCGGCACTGCCGTCGTGGCTGAACTTCGATCCCCGCACCGGACAATTCTTCGGCAATCCACCGGACAACTTTGACGGCGTGGTCGAACTCAAGGTGACGGCTCGCGACAATTTCGGCAACGAGGTGTCGACGATTTTCCGCATTCACTTCAAGAAGGCGGCAGCGCAGACGGCGTTCATCGGACGTAGCGATCTCAGTTCGCAGTTCGCGGCGCAGCTGCAGCAACGGATGCTGCTGCGCGAGGCCATGCCGCGGCCGGCGACGCGGGCACGACTCGTGAGTTGATGTAGTTAAGGCGTCATCGTGAATACCGCGCCGGACCAGCCTGTCAGCCCCGCCGATGTGCTGCTGCACCTGTCACGACGGGCGCGGCATGCCGAGTCCGTTGCCGAGCTGCGCTTCATCGCGGTCAACGAGACTCGTGCGTTGGTGCACTATCGACAGGCCGCGCTGTGGTTGTCGCGGGCCGATGAGTTGGTGTTGTCCGGTGTGGTCTCTGCGGAAGCGAATGCGCCTTATGCCCAGTGGCTGCAACGCGTATGTCGCAGCCTCGCTGCGCGCCCAGCGGAAGGACCGCTCACCGTAACCACGACGCTGCTCGAATCGCAGGATGCGAGCGAATGGGAAGAATGGTTGCCGGCCAATGCGGTCTGGCTGCCGCTGCGCTGCGCAGATACCGTGGTCGGTGGTTTGTTGCTGGCGCGGGAGGAGTCCTGGGAACCGCTGGATCTGCAAGCGCTCGGCGAATGGAGCGAGATCTGGTGGCATGCGTTCAATGCAAAGACGCAGCTGGCCTCGCGGGCCCGTTGGCTGGGGCGGCTCGCCCGCGTTCAGCCGGAGAATCCCAAACCTGCATCGCCACATTCTGCAGGCGGGCGTTTCGCGGCGAGCTTGACCGCGTTTGCCCGCAGTCTCTGGCAGTCGCCCTGGAGGCGATTCGGTGTGCTCGCATTGCTGGCCGCGCTGATTCCGGTGCGATTGACGGTGCTGGCACCCGGTGAACTGGTGCCGAAGGATCCGTCCGCGATTCGCGCTCCGCTGGAAGGCACGGTCGATCGCTTTTTCGTCGTGCCAAATCAACGCGTCAAGAAAGATCAGCCGTTGCTGCAACTCGATCTTACTGCGCTCAACAGCAAGTTGTCGGTCGCGCAGCAAGAACTCGCTACGGCCGAAGCCGAGTACCGCCAGTCTGCGCAGCAGGCCGTATTCGAAGCACGCAGCAAATCGCAGCTCGCGATGCTGCAGGGACGGATCGCCGAACGTAAGACTGAAGTGAGCTTTCTGGCATCACAGCTGCAGCGTGCACAGGTCGTTGCGCCACGCGACGGGGTGGCGCTGCTCGACGATCCTTCGGAATGGATCGGCAAGCCGGTGGCTACCGGCGAGAAAATCATGACCATTGCCGATGAGTACGATGTCGAAGTGGAAGCGTGGCTGGCGCCGGGCGATCTCATCGACATGCCGTCGAATACCGAGGTGAAGTTATATCTGAATGCCGCACCGCTGGAACCGGTCGCTGCGACGTTGCTGTACGTCGCGCATGAAGCGATCGCGCGTCCTGACGGCAGCTTTGCTTACCGCCTGCGTGCGAGACTCCAGCCCGGTCAGCCTCGTCAGCGCGTAGGGCTGAAAGGAACGACGCGTGTTTCCGGTGGACGTGTACCGTTGATCTATTGGGTGCTGCGTCGTCCGTTGGCGATCGTTCGCCCTTACATTGGTCTGTGAGCCGCGCTATGGGTTCCATGGTTCTGCCGGCCCTGCGTGAAGAACTCCATCTGTTTGCCGGCGGCAGCGATGCCGAAGGTGCGCCGACGTGGAATCTGCACGATCCGGTGCGCAACCAGTTCTTCCGCATCGATTGGCAGACCTTCGAGATACTCGCCAGATGGCAGATGCGTTCGGCGGAATCCATCGCTGCCGCAGTATCGTCGGACACGACGCTTACCTTGCAGGTGCAGGACATCGAGGCAGTGCAGAGCTTCCTGCTGGAAAACCAGCTGGTGCAATCGAACGATGCTGCAGGCACTCGCTGGCTGGCC
>JAIBJL010000414.1 GCA_020029545.1 Gammaproteobacteria bacterium | reverse complement strand
CAGGCGCCAGGATCGGCTGCAACGTGACTTTGTTTCCCGGCGTCACATTGGGACAACGCGATCGAATATCGCGAGCAGGCCAACGCCCGACGGAGTATCCCGTCATCGAAGACGAGGTGTGGATCGGTCCTCACGCGATCATCGTCGGCGGCGTCACGATCGGTCGTGGCAGTCGCATCGCCGGCGGCGCCTTCGTAACGCAGGATATCCCGGAGTATTCGGTCGTCTCGGGAAATCCGATCGCGATCAAGGCCGGCTGTGTGCCGGACGTGATGAACCCTGCCCCTTTAGCCGGTCACCGCGGCGCCCGCACGGAATGACGGTACGCAAACATGAAGTAGCAGTGGTCTGGTCCGCAACATCTGGGAACCACTACCCAACCGCGCTCAATCCGCGCTTACCTGGCGCGGCTGCATGCGAACTTAAGAGCCCAATGGCCGGCAGGAGTGGGTTAGTGCGCACAAAGACTGACCGGAAAACGATTATCCGACGGCTTTGGGAGACGCCAACAGCTCAACATACTTTTTTTCCAAATCATCGGCGATACGCCGATAACTGCGATTTGCGTTGACCCATTCTCTTCCGCGCCGCCCCATCTCTGCTCTTTCCTCCGAAGTCAACCCGGCCAGCCATCGCACGCTTCGCGCAAATTGCCGAGCGCTCCATGGAGCACAGATGCCTGCTCTGGACCGTTGCAGGATCAACTTCTGTTCGGGGTGATGATTGGCGATGACCGGGATACCCAGGGCCATGTACTCCACCAGCTTCGTAGGGGAAGCGACGCGAAACATCTCGGATGGGTAGATCGGCGACAACGCGATATCCGTGGTCTGCATTCTCTGCAGTGCCTGCAATCTCGGTAGAAATCCGGTGATCTCCATAAGGTCGGCCACGCCCAATTCCTGCGCACGCTTCTGAAGAAACTCGCGGTCCGCAGGTTGCTGAGCATCACCAATCAACAACAAATGCACTTGCACGCCAGCACGCTGCAAGAGCCTCAGCATCTCCAGCAGTATCTCCAGGTGACGGTCCTTATCGAGCGCTCCGAGATAGCCAATCATGATCCGACCGCCGGACGCGCCTTGCGATCGCGGCGCAACCGAGACATCGCGAAGGTCGATGCCCATCGGCACCGCAGTCAGGCTGTTCACGTCGAACCCACGAGCGACAAAATCTTTCTTCATCTGCTCGCTCTGGAGGAATGTGTGATCGGCTCGTCGCAGTATCCACCGGTAAAGCAACCATCCGGACGTCAAGCCGCGGACGTAAGCAAACATCGGAAAGCGAGTATCGCCGGAGCGTGCGCGTGCCCGGTCCGAGTCAGGATATGGAAACGAAAGCCAGTAGAAAAACTTGAGACCGCGCCTTCGAGCAACGATCTGCCCGATCGCGGCTATCAGAAATTTGTCGCGAAACTGGATCGCGTCGTAGTGTTCGGGCCGGGCCAGACGCAGCATCCGGATGTCGTGCCATAGCGCGAGGAAATGCCGTAGAAACGGACTCAGTATGTTGCCTTCGCTCGTGGGACCGACGAACGCGCTGCGCGAATACCAGTCGTGGCGGCCGGCCGCAATCCGCGACGATCCCGACTGGATCACGATATCTATCTCATGACCCCGCCCCAACATCTCACGACCGAACAGAACATCCACGTCGACCCGATTGATGGGAAACCCCTCGCGGGTCCAGTACAGGATACGAATGGGTCGCAGGGTCGTCTCATCCCGCGAGTCCGGCGCGGCAGATTCGCGGATTTTTCCTGCCTGCACCGGCGTATTTTCTTGAGGAGTCATCGAGACATTGCCGTTCTGGTCCACCGCGCTTGCAAGGTTCAGCGTCCGATTCTGCCGATGGGGCCCGTTGTACGTCGAGGCCGCGTACAGGCCACCCAGGTCATGATCACGGCGGCACACACTGCGATCGGATAGATGGGCAGGCCATATCGCGGCGTGAAATAGGAAAGCAACGCATAAAACGCAACCAGTCCCAGAGGGGGCAACACGAACCAGGCAAGTTCATATTGACGCTTTCGCAATCCGTAGATGAACGCAATCAGCAACGGCGGAAGGATGAACAACGCACCCCGATACAGAAACGGGAAGGTCAGCGCGAGATGCTGAAACGGGTGGGATTTGATGATTTCCAGCGCTTCAGCCTGCAGTTCCCGATCCGCCGCTATCTGTGGAAACCGCTCGCCGCGGGCCATGGCTAATTCGTTCAACCGCACGCGATGGGCGCGACTCTTGCGATAGTAAGTAATCGCTTTCTCGGGATCCCCCGCCTTCTCGCCCGCAAGGTCTTCCTGCGCCCAGGCAGAAGCCTCGAATTCTTGGATCGCTCGCAGGTACACGCCATTCTGCAGATCCTCCCGCGAATATCCGAGCAATCTCCTGATCGCTCCATTCAGCGGATAGGGCGAGTAAACCATCCACAAGCCGGCATATTCCTGCGGCGTCATTCCATTCATCACCGCGCGCGTGTAAAGGACTTCTCCGCCGCGCGTACTGATCATCGGCGCGCCGAAGGCAGCCTGATTGCGCAGAATCCAAGGCGTCACTATCAGGACAAAAGAGACGATGAACAGCGCGTGATATGTGAGCGGCATCGCCGGGTGAGCACGCGACCGCAACAGTTTCGCGAGAAACAGCACCATCACGAGACCGAGGAAAACGTACAGGAAAGCCGCCTTGACCATCGTAGCCAACCCGAAGCCAATGCCAGCGAGCACGAACAGCCATCGACGTTCCCGGCTGACAGCGAGACTGAGCAATACGGCAGACAGCGTGATAAGCGCGGCAGCCAAGGCTTCCGTGTACAGGCTGTTGATCATGTACCCGCCCACCTCGCGGAAAACGAGTGGTGCATTCGTCAACACCAGCGCCAGCCAACCCGTTACAAAGGATTGCGTAAATCGCCATACCGCAACCCAGCAGATCAGGCTCAGCAGCAACAGCCACAGGACGTTCTGAGATTTCAGCAGTTGCGCCCGTGCACCGTGAAAGTACGCGGCACGCTCCGCTTTGCCGGCGAACAGGTCGCCAACTCGTATCAGCAGCGCCGTGGCAAGAACAGGCAGCGGCTCGCGTACCATCGAAGGCGTGAAGGGTGCCTGGGTGTCGACGGACATCACTCCATGCCGTTCGAAATTGAACGCCATCATGACCGTCTCGGAAGCGTCATCGACGATTTCCGAACCGGTAATGTGCGTGACCCACATGGCAATCAGAAAAGCGAACGAGCTGCACAGAATCAGCCATTGCGGGCGGCTGAGTGGCTGGCTCACTCCTGCTCCATACAGAGGATCACCGTCCGACGGGCCACGTCCGTCAGCAACTGGAATTGCAATCCCCGCGCCTTGGTCTTTCACGCTGTCACTGCCTCGAGTCACTGACATTCACACGGATATACGCTGGCTGAACCAGCACCCCAATGCAGCCGCCGCGATAGTACAGTCAGTCGACGGTGCGGTCATCAGGCCAGTACAGGTCATGCGCCGCGTTCCTTTGGGAGCAGGCCGATCAGGCGCAACGCCTTGCTCTCTCGTCCGCCCAGAATGTTGGCCAGTATGCTTCGATCCGACTCGCTGATTGCGGGACTGCGAATGTAAAGAACCGTTCCCACTCCGCAAACCAGTATTCCGCAAGCCAACGCAACGATAGCGGGCAACTCGACGAATTCCCGCAATCCGAAACAAAGCAGCCCACATGAGCCCCAAATCGCGCACGCCGACAGCAGGGCGCCCCGCCAGTTTATCCAGATAGCGACATCGCGCACTCGCCACCAGACGAAGAGATTGCGGAACAGATGAAAAGTGCCGGTCGCGATGCCGGCGCCAGTCAGTCCCACGACCGGTATCAGGACCAGCATGGCGGCGACCTGATACAGGCCCATCACTTGGCTCTGCAGAACTATCGAAGCTTTCTCCTTGTACTGGGCAACGATCGTTACCGGGATCGAGAACACGTTGTCACTGGCGCCGAATGCGACGATCAGCGGCAACAGCGCGGAGTGCTCGATGAATTTACCGGCGAATATGAGATTTACGATCTCCCGGTGATAGACGAACGTCAGGACGATCACCGGAAACTGATAAACCCAATTGAGGTTCATCAACAAGGTGAAGTATTTCGGAATCCTGTCCTTCGACTCCTCTCTCGGCACGCCGAAGAACAACGGTTGCACGACATTGTCGAAATATTTCAGGGGCACCAGATTCGAAATCATTTCATTCAACCGGCTGTAGAAGGCGTACGCACCGACAGCAAGTGGATTCAACATGGCAGCAATAAAAAATCGGTCGGTCTCCGCGTACGTCAGCAAGGATGTCGCATCGGTGAAGTGCATGAATCCCGCGTAGCGCCGGAGCCGCCTGAATTCGTCGGCAGCGGGCTTCTCGACGGGGGCGGGATGCTGCTTTTGCGCTTGCCTGTG
>JAIBJL010000413.1 GCA_020029545.1 Gammaproteobacteria bacterium | reverse complement strand
CATCCGATGAAATAGAGAACGCACCCTCCTTTGGTTCCCCTACAAACGTGCAAGCCGAAGACCCGTTCCGTGCGCCGACCACGATTCGTTCCTTTACGTCATGGTCTATCCATGCAGCCCGCTGCCGATAGGAAGAGCGTGCTGTTCAAGGCAGGAGTTCCACTCGGCTAAGATGTCAAGCAGGCGGTTCAACGCACTCGCGCGACGACGTAGCCATGTGGTTGCGGGACTTTGCGTCACACACCTTGTCCGCAGCCTCGATCAGGTTGCTCAGCTCGGCTTGAGAGTAGTGCGTGGTGATGCGACCGCTCTTGTGACCGAGCAGATCCTGACGATCCTTGAACGACACGCCGGTCGCGCGCAGCCGCCGACCATACGTATGTTTGAGATCATGGCCCCGATCTTCCGAAAAGCGGCGAAACGCTCGATGCGCCCAGGGCTGGCGGGACGTCTTCGCGAGTTTCGCCGTTGGGATTCCGAACCCAGAATCCAGCCACGATGTCAGTTTATGAATCCCTCGCCAGTGATCGCCGATTGCTTGCAGTTTGCTACGATGATAAGCATGTGCGTGCTCCGGGCAAAATGACGATCAGGCCAAGCCGACAGAAAGATGCGTGCGAGGACGATCTACAATCACCCGGCTGCGGCGGCGAGGCGGATGCGCCGGCCTTTCCTGGCGCTCATTGCCGCCCCGATGTCCGCGTTTGCCCAGCCAGTTGCGGATGCCGAAGCGGCGCGGCCGAAAGGCGCGGACGTCATCGAACAAGTTGTCGTTACTGCGCAGCGAAGGACTGAAAAGCTTAACGACGTTCCCATCGCGGTCACGGCTGTCGGCCACGACGAACTCGCTCGGCGAAGCGCGGTGGACCTGAGCGATCTGGCGGGTGCTGTTCCTGGCCTCTCGATCGCTGGGTACACGGGGGGCGGCGCCAGCAATCTGCTCTCGCTCCGTGGTGTAGCCGGCCAGGTGCTCCCGATCGGCGCGGGACAGCCAGTTGCGCTCTACCTGGACGATGTCTATCTGTCGCGCCCGGACGCAGCGTTTTTCGGGCTTGACGATGTGGAGCGAATCGAAGTCCTGCGCGGGCCGCAAGGAACGCTGTTTGGCCGTAACGCGACTGCCGGCACGATCAACATCATCACGCGCACGCCCGATTCGACACTGCAAGGCGGTAGTGAAGTCAGCCTCGGCGACTTCGACACCATTGGCGCGCGTGGTTCGATTCGCGGCCCGCTCGGTGCCGGATTTTCCGCGGGCGCGTCGGCTAGCTACGATCGCCATGACGGTTACATTCGCAACACCGTCACCGGCCACCGGCTGAACGGCCGCGAAGCTGACACGCTTCGCGCGAAGCTTCGCTATCAATCGAGCGATGGCCAATTCGAGGCATCGCTTGCCGCAGATCGTACCGACGATGACGCGACGCCCGTCTTCATGAATGGCTATCTGCCGTCGGGAGAGTGGTCAGGAATCGGTGATCCCCAGGAATTCGCGAGCGATGCGGTCACTGAAGCGCAAGTCGGGCGCCGGACGTCGAACGAAGGAGTCGCGCTCAGGATGCGACTGCAGGCGTCCGAGTCGCTCGAACTGGTTTCCGTCACCGGTTGGCGCGATTTCGGCTCGACCACGGTTTACGATGCCGACGCTTCCGCATTGCCTTCATTGATCACGGGCGTGGACAACAACAGTGAAACCTTCAGCCAGGAGGTCCTCGGATTTTTCGATGGTGACCGGCTTCGTGCAACGTTCGGCGCGAACGTGTTCACCGACAGGGCGAGGTATGGGCTCTCCACGAGTCCGCCGGGGACGCCCCTTAGTTTCAGGGACTTGTTCGATACGAGTGACCTGACGGCGTGGGCGCTGTTCACTCAGGCCGAGTTCGATCTTGCCGAGAAGCTGACCCTGGCGGGCGGGCTGCGCTACGACCATGAGCATCGCGATTTCACGATCGACTATCGGGGCGCACCGGTGCCGGGCCGGTATCTGTCGGGTGAGATTAAAGACGACGCATGGATCCCGAGCCTCACGCTGATGTACCGGCCGGCGTCCGAAGTCCAGTTTTATGCCAAGGCCAGTCGAGGCTATCAGCCGCCCGGGTTCAACTTCGCACCCGGTGCGCAGTCCACATCGATCAACACGTTCGGTGCGGAGACCTTGTGGGCCTACGAGGTAGGAGCCAAAACGGGATTCGCCGATAAACGCGTCACGCTGAATGTCACCGCGTTTCACTACGACTATTCCGACATCCAGATTCGCAGCACCGTGGGGTTGGGACTCACGCGTGTGGACAACGCCGCTTCCGCCTCCATGCATGGAGTCGAGGTGAGCCTGAGCGCGAGGTTGCCTGGAGGTTTCACGATCGGGGGCCAAGTGACCTATCTCGACAGCCGCTATCGCGAGTTCTGCCAGCCGATCAGCGCAGGGGAGCCACAATACGCCGATCCTTTGTGCAGCCCCGGCGTAGCCGATCGCTCCGGCAATCGCCTGAGCCTGGCTCCAACGTGGTCTGGAGGCGCCGAGCTCAGCTACAACGCCCAACTGGGAAGCATCATGATCAATGCCTCGACGGCTTACGATTTTTCGACAAGTGTGTTCTATGTCGGTGCGGCGAACGAACCCGTGGTGAGCAGCGGTTCCTGGGGCAAGCTTCGTGCACGTATCGGACTCAAGATGCGCAACGCCATCGAATTTTTCGTATACGGTCGAAACCTGACCGACGAAAGATTTCTCGAATTCGCCGCGCGAGTGGCGCCGACGTCCCTCTTCGAGGCGGTCAACGAACCTCGCACCGTGGGCGTCGGTGTCGGCTACCGGTACTGAGGATGCATCCGGATGACGGGAGCGTCTGAAAAACACATCGAAGGCGCGCCGCGATCCTTCGCGTTCGGTCCCTTCACGCTGATCCCCGAGCGACAGTTGCTCCTGCAGGGAGCGGTGCCGGTGCGCATTGGCAGCCGCGCCCTCGATATCCTGCTGACACTCGTCGAGCGTCCGGGGGAAGTGGTTAGCAAACAGGAGCTGTTTGCCCGCGTGTGGCCGTCGACGATCGTCGAGGAAGGAAATCTCAAGGTGAACATGGCGGCACTTCGCCGTGTGCTGCACGAAACTGCGGCATCGCCGTACATCGCAACCGTGCCGGGCCGCGGCTATCGCTTCGTGGCGGCAGTCAGGGTGACTGGATGGACGGGTGCGCTGCGGACCGACGAACAGGAGATCCGTCGAAACAACAATCTTCCCAGCGGCACGACGCGTGTCATCGGCAGAGCCGACACGATAGATTCCATTCGGCGTGAGCTGGCCGATTCGCGACTCATTTCCATCGTGGGAGCGGGCGGCATCGGCAAAACGACCGTCGCGCTCGCCGTCGCCGAGCAAATGCTTCCCACGATGCAGGAAGGTGTCTGGCTCGTGGACTTCGCGCCGCTCAAGGATCCGGCGTTGGTTCCGGGTCTGATCGCTGCCGCAATCGGCATGACCGCGCATTCGCCCAACATGCTCGCGGCACTGTGCGAGCATCTTCGCAGTCGCGAAATGCTGCTCGTGCTCGACAGCTGCGAGTGCGAGCACACCATCGGGGCCATCGCGACATGCGCGGATCGAATGTTGACGGATGCCCCAGGGCTGAAGATCCTGGCGACGAGCCGCGAGCCGCTGCGCCTGAAGGGTGAACGCGTGAGGCGACTGTCCGGACTGGAGGTGCCGCCGGCATCAGTCGGCCTGACGGCCGCGGAAGCGCTTACCTTCCCCGCCGTTCAACTTTTCGTCGACCGTGCGACGTACAAGATCGACACGTTCAGCCTGGGTAATGAGGATGCCGCAAGCGTCGCGGAAACATGCCGCCGTCTCGACGGACTTCCGCTGGCGATCGAACTACTCGCGACCTGGATCGACATGTTCGGTGTCGCGGGATTGCTCGAGCAACTCGAACGACGCATACATCTGCAGATCGAGCGGCGGGCCGGTCCGGAACGACACCGTACGCTGATGGCTGCGATTGACTGGAGTTACGACCTGCTGTCCGCGCAAGAGCGGCGCGTGATGCGCAGGTTTTCGGTTTTCGCGAGCACCTTCAGTCTCGCCTCGGCCACCGCGGTCGCAACGGATGAACTCGTCCCTCGCGCTGCCGTCGTACGCGACCTGGCAAACCTGGTCGAGAAGTCGCTCGTGTCCGCCGTGGCGCACGGTACGGAAGTTGACTATCGGCTGCTCGATACGACGCGGGCCTACGCACTGGAAAAGCTGATCGCGTCGGAAGAGCTGGACGCCGCGCCGCGCTCGGCATCGCTCTCACGCTGGCAGCCCTGCCATTCTGGGGACAGTTCTCGCTGCTGGAGGAATGTCGCGTGGCCGTGGAACGGGCGCTCGAAGAGCGTTTCGAAGCGGTGAGGTCGCAGCGCGAAACCATGATGCTCAACCTCGCGCTGGGGGCGACGCTGTTGCACACGCGCGGACCGTTGCTGCAGGTGAGGTCATCGCTGACCAGGGCGCTCACCACAGCCCAGGAGATCGGCGATACCAGCCTGCAACTGCAATCCCTCCGCGGCCTGTCGGAGTACGAGCTCTGGACCGGCGACTCGCGTTCGGCCATCGCCATCACCGAGAAAATCCGCGTGATCGAAGGCGCAGGCCGGGGCGTAGTTGCTAGCGAAGCGGATGCGCAGGCCGGCTCCGCATTGTCGTGGCTCGGTGCACTCGCCGCGTCGCGACGTCAGCTCGAAGCCATCGTGCATCGGCCCGTAGATGCCGAATCGCGCTACGACGCCGCGCGCTTCGATTTCGATCAGCGGCTGACGGCGCGCGGTTCGCTGGCGATCGTCCTCTGGCTGCAGGGGTTTCCTGACCAGGCCGAGGAAATGGCGCGATTGCAGCTCGCCGAAGCGGAGGCGTCCAATCATGCGGTGTCCCTCTGCTACGCGCTCGTGCACGGATCGCTCGTCATTTCACTCTATGTGCGTGACTACGAGGCAGCGGGCGGTTTTGTGGATCGCGGCGTCGAACATGCGACCCGGCACGGCCTCGGCATCTGGCGGGCGATGGCGACCTGCGTGAGGACGCGACTCGAGCTTTACAGGCAGCGGCCAGTCGACCTGGCCGCCAATCTCGAGGCACTGCAGCAGGTGCGCGAGAGCGGATTCCGGATGCGCTACCCGAACTATCTGATCAACTACGGCGAGGCGCTGGCGCGCCAAGGCGATTTTCGCGGAGGGCTCGCACACATTGACCAAGGGATCGAGCTCGCACAGGAGAACGGACAGGTCGTGGGGATGCCGGAAATGTTGCGCATCAGGGGCGACGTGCTCCTGCTCGGAGATTCCAATGCGGTGGCTGAAGCGGCCGATTGCTTCCGACGATCTATCGAACTGGCGCGCCGGGACGAGGCGCTTTCCTGGGAGCTTCGGACTGCGATCAGCCTGGTGGATTTCTGGCGCGTGCGCGGCGGAAACCAGGAAGCTGAAAACCAGCTCGCCGCCGCGTATGCGAAATTCACTGAAGGGTTCGGCAAGGGCGACCTGAGGCGTGCCCGCGAGCTGATCGATTCCAGGACCGGCGCATGACGCCTTAATTCATCCTGAGCGCCACAATGCCTGCGCGGATGGGTGGCCAGATCACCGCGAATGCGAGCAACGCGGCCGACAGGCCGACCACGCCCATGGCGAACTGCAGCGAGCCATCGCCAAGACCTGAGCTGACGACCAGGGGAACCAGCGTGGGGCCCAGCCCCATCCCGATCAGCGCGGTGCCTGCCAAGGACAGGGCAATGGTCGTCGCGCGCATTTCGTTGGGAACGCTCTCCTGCATGACGATAT
>JAIBJL010000109.1 GCA_020029545.1 Gammaproteobacteria bacterium | reverse complement strand
CGCGGATCGTCAGCATGCTCGCCGTCATCGCTCGCAATCAGTATCAACAACGTCCCAAGCTGCGGGCGGTCAATTCCAACGACGATTGAGCATCGTCATTGCAAGGTGGATCAGTCGAGCTTGAACTCGATGACATCCCAGCGAGACGTATCCTCATGGCGAGCCTGACGTCGGATAGCGTCGGCAATCGAGCGTTCATTCCATTCGAGAACTTCATCGCCCAGCGCTTCCAGCTGCACAGGCAGCTTTTCCTTGACGCCGAAGTGCTCGATGACCAGCACCGGCTTCTCCAGTCCCTTGGCGCAATTGAGGATGAAGTCGATCGCCTCGCGGTGTGGACCGTACAGTGCTGCCGGAACAATGACGATTTCAGCCAGCGCAATCTGTTTGCGAAGTTCTTCCCGGCCGCCTTCGCTGTCAGCGGTCAGTGGGCGATCCGGATCGCTGCAATTGCGATAGTAAAAGTTGTGCGAGCTTTCCAGGTACTCGAAGACACGCAGGTAATTTGCGTCGGATTGAAACGCATGGGCGACGAACACCCGCACCGGGTTCTGCTGAGAAATACTCGCCACTGATTTAAGACTCCTTGCACAGGAACGACGCGGATTCTACGCATTGCCATGCCAAGATGGTCGTCTGGCGTAGATTTTAGTAAGTCGCGACCGGACAGCTACCTGGCGCGCCTCCCCGCAGGGAAGCCCCACGGAGTGCTGCAAATGGCAAGCGGCAGCCGCAGTCGATGCTGCAATTCTAATGGAATACCCTACGGGTTGCCTGCAAATGCTACCGACACCGAGGAGTGGCGGCGTGCTATAGAATGCGGCACTGCGATTCCGCTCTTCCCGTCTGCGCGATTTCCTTCACGATGCGCTTTGTCCTGTACAACATTCGCTACGCCACCGGCTTTGGTCCGGCATTCCATCTGCCGGTTCCGGGTGCGGGCTATCTGCGCAGTAATTCGCGGGTGCTGGACAGCATCACGAAGTACATCAAGTCGCTCAATCCCGATCTGGTAGGTCTGATCGAAGTCGACACCGGTTCGATCCGTTCCGGCCTGGTCAACCAGGCAAAGCAGATTGCCGACTCGCTCGGACATTACTCGACCTATCAGTGCAAGTACGGCGAAGCGTCGATCAATCATTTTTTGCCCATCGTGCGCAAACAAGGCAATGCATTCCTGGCGTCGCCCAATGTCGAGGGCGAGCGCTTTCATTACTTCGCGACGGGCATCAAACGGCTGATCATCGAACTGGAGCTGGAGGATGTCGCCATCTTCCTCGTGCACCTGTCGTTGAAATTCCGGCATCGGCACGATCAATTGCGCCATCTGCACGAGCTCGTCAAGCGTGCGAGCAAGCCAGTCATCGTCGCCGGCGACTTCAATACGTTCTGGGGCGATCACGAGATCTATCTGTTCATGGAAGCATCGGGACTCAAAAGTGCCAACCGCATGGGCCTGCCTTCCTATCCGAGTCGCAATCCCCGTCAGGAACTGGATTTCATCCTGTATTCGAACGGCATCGAGATGACGTATTTCGACGTGCCGGATATCCGCTTTTCAGATCATCGACCGTTGATCTGCGATTTCAACGTACGGAGCTAGAGTTACGGCGCCGGCGGAGTGCACGATGAACGACGAGAAAGCGACCGCCTGGACTGTAGACACCAATAAGGATGGCATCGCCTGGCTGACGCTGGATAAACCTGGAGCTTCGGCCAACAGCTTGTCGCGCTCGGTGATGGAAGAACTCGACGCGCACCTGACAGTGCTGGCACAACATCCACCGAAGGCGCTGATCGTGACTTCCGGTAAGCACGGTGGGTTCGTTGCCGGCGCCGACATCAAGGAATTCGTGGGAATACGGTCCCCGGCGGATGCGTATCAGTTGATCCGGGCCGGCCAGCAAGTGATCGACCGCCTTGCCGCGCTGCCTTGCACGACGATCGCCGCGATCAATGGATTCGCGCTGGGCGGCGGCCTGGAGCTGGCGTTGGCATGTCGACATCGCGTGCTAGCCGATCAACCTGGCGCTGTGGTCGGATTTCCCGAGGTTCAACTGGGCGTGCATCCGGGACTGGGCGGTACGGTACGTGCCGTACAACTGATCGGTCCCTTGGCGGCGATGGATCTGATGCTCACAGGTCGAACGCTGCGTCCTCAGAAAGCGCTTGCGCTAGGCCTCGTGGATCAACTGGTGGCGCCGGATCGACTCCGTGACGCCGCTCGTCAGCTCGCGTTGCATCCAGTCACGCCCAAGTCCGCACCATTCTCCAAGCGCCTCATGAATCTTGGCTTCATCCGCTCCGTGCTCGCGGGAAGAATGCGTAGCGAAGTCGCGAAGCGCGTGCGGCCCGCGCACTACCCTGCCCCCTATGCCCTGATCGAACTGTGGCAAAAGTACGGCGGACAGGGCGCGGCCGCCATGGATGCCGAGGCGCATTCCATGTCGGAGCTGCTGTGCACGACCACATCGCGCAACCTGGTCCGCGTGTTCTTCCTGCAAGAGCGACTGAAGTCGGGTGGCAACGCATCCGACAGCAAGGTGCAACACGTCCACGTCATCGGTGCCGGCGTGATGGGTGGCGATATTGCCAGCTGGTGCGCCACGCGCGGACTGACTGTCACCTTGCAGGATCGGGAGATGCAGTACATCGCGCCGGCCCTCGATCGCGCCAGGAGTTTCTTCGAGAAGCGTTATCCGGATGCGACGCAGCAGCGCGAAGCCATGCAGCGACTGACGGCGGATGTGGATGGCGCAGGTGTGCCCAAAGCCGATGTCGTCATCGAGGCGATCTTCGAAAATCTCGATGCGAAGCGTGAACTGTACGCACGCGTCGAACCGAAGATGAAACCGGATGCCGTACTTGCGACCAACACGTCCAGCATCGTGCTGGAGCAGCTGTCCGAGCAGCTGGCCGATCCGACCCGATTGATCGGGTTGCACTACTTCAATCCAGTGTCACGTATGCCGCTGGTCGAAGTCATTCGCAGCGAGCGCAGCGATCCGAAGATGCTGCAGAAAGGCAGCGCATTTGCGCGTCAGATCGACAAGCTCGCGATAGTCTGTCGCAGTTCGCCGGGCTTTCTGGTGAACCGTGTGCTGATGCCTTATCTCGGTGAAGCAGTTCGCGCGCTTGAAGAAGGAATTCCGCTGGCCGTCATCGATCGTGCCGCCGAAAATTTTGGTATGCCGATGGGACCGATCGAGCTCGCTGACGTCGTAGGGTTGGATGTCGTCATGAGTGTCGGCAAGATCTTCTTCCAGATGGAAAACGCGACCGTGCCCGCTCCGTTGCTGAAGTTGATCGAAGCCAAGAAATTCGGCAAGAAAACTGGCGCGGGATTCTACGAGTGGCGCGACGGCAAGGCCGTGAAGCCGCCGGTGGGCAGCAATATTCCCGCTGACCTGGAAGATCGGTTGCTGTTGCCGCTGGTCAATGAAGCCGTTGCCGTGTTGCGCGAACAGGTCGTGGCAGATGCCGATCTCGTCGATGCCGGTGTGATTTTCGGCGCGGGGTTCGCCCCGTTTCGCGGTGGACCGATCCAGTACGCGCGCACGCGCGGCGTCGATGTCGTCGTTGCACGTCTCAAGGACCTGGCAAGCATTTACGGTAGCCGGTTTGCGCCAGATACGGGTTGGCAATTGCTGGCGTAATCGTCATAAATGCGGCTGCTACGTCGAAATAGGGGCTGCTACCATCCAGCCGATGGTGATTGGCTACGCTTGGCCGCCCGCCGTCACTCGTATTTAACGCTGCAAATTTGACGCTACAAACAGGAGTCCCATGGAAAGCAAGCCGCTCGACCTAGGCCTGCTGCGATCATTTTCACCGCTGGATGGCCTGAAGTCTGAGAATCTGTATTCGCTGTCGCGCAAGACCTCGCTGCGCGAACTCACGGAAGGTCGCTTGTTGTTCAAGGAAGGCGATGTCGACACGCGCACCTTTTATCTGGTCAGCGGCATTGTCGAACTCATGCATGAGGGGCGTTCCCTCATGCGCGTACGCGGCGGCTCGCCCGATGCGCGCAACGCGCTGGCACCGGCAAATCCGCGACGCTGCTCGGCGCGCGTCGTATCGGATCATATCGAGTTCGTCTCCATCGACAGCAACGTGCTGGATGTCATGCTGACATGGGATCAGACAGGTATCTACGAAGTCAGCGAGCTGAAGGGCCAGGACGAGCAGGTTTCGGGCTCGGATGACTGGATGACGACACTGCTGCAGACGCGTGTCTTTCACCGCATTCCGGCAGCCAATATCCAGGCGATTTTCATGCGCATGCAGCGCGTCGAGTTCAAGGCTGGCGATTCCATTATCAAACAAGGCGACGAAGGCGACTATTTTTATGTCGTTGTCAAAGGCGAGTGCACCGTGCTGCGCGAAACGCCGATCAACAAGGAGGGCATCAAGCTCGCACAACTGACGGCCGGCGATACCTTCGGCGAGGAAGCACTGATTTCCGACGCGCGCCGCAATGCAAACGTCAAGGCCGCGACCGAGGTCACACTGATGCGGCTCGGCAAGGAAGACTTCCAGAAGCTTCTGAACGAGCCGACGCTGCAGTGGGTCGACTATGAACAGGCCAGCAAGATGGTGGCCAACGGTGCGCGCTGGCTGGATATGCGCCTGCCCAGCGAATTCGAACACGGGCATATTGAAGACGCCATCAATCTGCCGCTGTACTTCCTGCGCCTGAAAATGAAGTCGCTGGATCGCAAGGTGCACTACATCGTGTGCTGCGACACCGGCAGACGCAGCTCGGCTGGCGCCTACATTCTGACGGCGAAGGGATTCAATGCATCGGTGTTGCGCGATGGGATTCCGCCGTCGGCATTCCCCATCCAGTGATTTGCGATCGGCGGCGCTTGCGAGTGGGTGAAGCGCCGCCCCGCTTACATCGCCTGCTCACATCGCCCGCTTACATCGTATGAGTGGGCTTGTCGCCTCCCAGCGCACCGGCCAGGTAGCTTTCGATCTTGCGCTGGGTGTTGCCGCGATCCTGCTCGCTGAATTGCACGCCGATACCGGCAGTACGTTTACCTTGCGCACCTTTCGGCGTCATCCAGATGACACGACCGGCGACGGGTAACTTCTCGTCTTCGCCCATCAAGTTCAGCAGCATGAAGACCTCGTCGCCCAGCCGGTAATTGCTGTTGGTCGGAATGAACAGACCGCCGTTTTTGACGAACGGCATATACGCCAGGTACAAGGCACTCTTGTCCTTGATCGTAAGCGTAAGCAAACCGGGCTTGCTGCTGGGTTGACGCATCACCATCTGCAAAGTTACCGCATAGACCTGCTGTTCAAGAATTCGCCGCCCGATGTCGCGTCGCCGCGGGCGACAGGGTATCCAGGAGCGCGACGAGCCACGATTCGACCGCGAGTTCACGCTGCAGCGAAGTGCGCGCGAGCTGCGCCTTCAGCGCCCGAAGCCGATCCACCATGCGGTAGACGGCGCTTATGTTCAACGTGCGCGGCAGGCTTGGCAAGTGCGCAGGTCGTGTCGGGAACGTGACCAGGTCGGCATTTCCAGCAATCGCTGCGCGTGCCTGTGACGTAAGCCACAAGTCGAGCCAGGTCAATCGATCCGGCAGGGCGTCCTTGGCCCACTCCCCTGCCACTTGCGTGACATCGGTATCGCCGGCGAGTAACGCGGCCAGCGAGCGTGTCATCTCTCTATCCAGCGCATCGAACGCGCCGGCCCTGGCGAACTCCAGCGCCCGCAGCGGTGCGCCGCCTGCGAACTCGAGCAATTGCGGACTCGCTGTGTCGCTGGCTGCGTGCTGCAACCAAGTCAGTGCGACATCGCGCTTGGGGCGCAAGACAGCGATTCGCTGACAGCGGCTGCGGACGGTGGCCGGTAGCGATGAGGGTCGCGAAGTGAGCAGGATCAGCAGACATTGCGGAGGTGGCTCTTCCAGAGTCTTCAGCAGGCTATTGGCAGCGCTGTGCGTCATCTGGTGAGCCGGTTCGACAATCGCGATCTTGTACCCGCCGAGATAGCTGGTTTTGCCGAGCCGCTCGCCGGTCGCGCGGATCTGATCGACTGAGATCTGCTGCTTGTCCTCTTCCGGCGCGATCCACAGCAGGTCCGGATGCGAGCCTGCCGTCGTGAGCTTGCAGTTCGCGCATTCGCCGCAGTGTTGCAATGTGGTGTGGGAACGCTCGCACAGCACGGCACAGGCGAGCCACTTCGCCAGCGACTTCTTTCCCAGACCGTCGGCGCCCTGCAGCAGCAAGGCATGCGGCAGATGCGAGGCGCGCCATGCGGATTGCAGCTGAGCAACCGCAGTTTCATGCCAGGGCAACAGCTGGGGATGTATCGGTTCGACCACCGGTTCGACCACCGGGTCGCTCATGACGCGATCTCCGGCAGCCGCTGCTCGACCGAGCGTGCGATTTCCGCGGCGACCGCTGACACGGTCTTGCCCGCGTCGATCACACAGAATCGCGCCGGTTCGAGCGCGGCTCGCAGCAAATAAGTCGCGCGGACGCGTGCAAAGAAATCGGCACGCTCGGACTCGAAACGATCGGCCCCACCCAGCGCTACGTTGCGGCGTTGTGCACGTTCCATGGCCATGGGCGTCGGCATATCGAGCAGCAAGGTGAGATCAGGTCGCAAGCTGCCCTGCACGAGAGTTTCCAGGGCCGCAATCGATGTTTCGTCCATGCCCCGTCCCCCGCCCTGATACGCGTAAGTTGCATCGGTGAAGCGATCGCAAATGACCCAGGCGCCGCGCTGCAGCGCCGGCAGGATCAGGTTATGCAGATGCGCCGCGCGCGCCGCAAAGACCAGCAGCAGTTCGCAGGATGGCGGCATCGGTTCATCGGTTGCGGTCAGCACGAGCTCACGAATACGTTCGGCGCGCGGCGTGCCGCCGGGTTCGCGCGTCACGACGACTTCCCGGCGGCGCCCGACGAGGTAGTCACGCAGCGTGCCGATCTGCGTCGACTTGCCAACGCCTTCGCTGCCTTCGATGGTGATGAAGCGACCGCGAGCCATGCCTAGTTCACCGGACGTTGTCTGAGTCTGCGCAGGTAGCGTTGCACGGCGGCCTGATGTTGTTCGAGCGTAGTGGAAAAAAAGTGCGTCCCATCCGGTTCGCCGGTGGCTACGAAAAACAGCGCTCCGGTCATTTCCGGTCGCGCCGCAGCTCGCAGGGCTCCGGCACCGGGCAGTGCAATCGGTGTCGGCGGCAGACCGGAGCGCGTGTAAGTATTGTACGGCGTGTCGCGCAGCAAGTCGGCTCGTCGGATATTGCCATCGTACCTCAGGCCGATCCCGTAGATCACCGTGGGATCGGTTTGCAGACGCATGCCGCGCTGCAAGCGTTCAATGAACACGCCCGCCACCTGTGGCCGTTCGCGTGCCACGGCGGTTTCCTTCTCGACGACCGATGCCAGGATGAGTACTTCGTAGGGCGATGCCAGCGGCAACGACGGATCGCGATCCTGCCAGGCCAGGTCGAGTTCGCTTTTCATCCGCTGGTACGCCATGGTCATCAGCGCCAGATCGGTGGTGCCGCGGGGGAAGTGATAGGTATCCGGGAAAAACTGCCCCTCCGGATGCACGCCGGGCGCACCGAGCCCGCGCATGATGTCGTCATCGCTGCGGTTCCCATAGTCGTTGCGAACCGCGCTATTGGTGCGCAATTGCTCACGCAGGTCGGCAAAGGTCGAGCCTTCGACAAAGGTCACACTGTGCAGCAGCACCGCGCCTGAACTCAGTAACTCCAGCAGCTTGCGTGGAGTCAGGCCGGGTTGCAGCGCATATTCGCCTGCCTTGAGTCCGCCGCTGCGCTGCGTAACACGTGCCCAGCCTATCCAGACCCGCGGCTGATCCAGCAGGCCCCGGTGGTGCAGATCGTTCGCTACGGTGCGCAAGCTGCTGCCCTTGGCAATCTCGAACACCGTCGAGGCGCGCAAACCGGCAATCGGTGTCTGCAGCCAGTCATGCGCCCACCAGATCGCGGCCCCGGCAGCGATACCGGCTGCCAGCAGCAGGACGGCGGCGATCTTTGCGAGTTTGCGCATCAGCAATTCACGATGGCGCTCAGTCGCTGGGTGACCGGACCCATTCCCCACCGGATCGTTTCCAATGCACCCACCGCGCGAATGCCGTGGACCGCGTTGGTGATAAAGACTTCTTTGGCATGGTCAACATCATGCGGCCACAGGGGCTCCTCGCTCACGGCTATGCCTTGTTCGGCCGCGACGCGCAGGACTTCATCGCGCATGACGCCGCGCACACCGCAGTAACGCAGGTCGGGGGTAATCAACAAGCCGTCGCTGACGATGAACACATTGCTCATGGTGCCACTGACCAGTTCCCCTTCGGTATCGAGCATCAACCCTTCCGCAATCGACCCTTCCTCAATTGACCCCTCCTCTATCGACGAAGGGTTCCATTCCCGTTGCGCCAGCACCTGCTCCAGGCGGTTCAGATGCTTCATACCCGCGAGCGACGGATTACGTCCGAGGCGCATGTCACACCAGCGCAGCGTGATCGGTGTCGACGTATCGATGGAGGGCAACGGATGCAGCGCGACAATTCGTGTTGTCGTCATGCCGGGCATCGGTCGGTAACCGCGTCCGCCACGTCCGCGAGTCAGGATGATCTTCAGCACGCCCTCTTCGGCCTGGCCGCAAACGGCAGCGATCTCGGTACGCAGTCGAAGCTCGTCAGGAAATGCGATGCCAAGTCGCTCGCAGCCAGCGCGCAGGCGTTGCAAATGCGCATCCAGCAAGCGCACGTTGCCGTTGCGACAGCGCGCCGTTTCGAACAGGCCGTCGCCGTACTGGAAGCCGCGATCGTCGCTGGCCAGCGCCTGCGCCGGATCCGCCGGGCTGCGACCGTCGATGAGCAGGGAAATCACCGGTGCGTGCGTCATGCGGCGTCATGCGCCAGCGCACGCAGCACCCCCAAGGCCTTGGCGCGCGTTTCCTGCAATTCACGGTCGGGAATCGAGTCGGCGACGATGCCCGCACCGGCGCGCAGACGGATCGTACTACCTACCATCTCGATCGAACGAATCAGGATGTTGAAGTCCATGCTGCCATCGCGGTTGAGATAACCCAGCGACCCGGTGTACGCCCCGCGTGCAGTCTGCTCAAGTCCGGCGATAATTTCCATGCAGCGCACCTTGGGACAGCCGGTGATCGTGCCGCCGGGAAACACGGCGGCGAGCACTTGGCCGGGGGTCACGTCGCTGCGCAATTTGCCGCGAACGTTCGATACGATGTGATGCACGTGCGCATAGGACTCTATGGTCATGAACTCATCGACGTGCACGGACCCGGCTTCGCAGACGCGCCCGAGGTCGTTGCGCTCCAGGTCGATGAGCATCACATGCTCGGCACGCTCCTTGGGATGTGCGTGCAGTTCACGCGCCAGATCGTCATCCGACTGGGTATCGGTACCGCGCGGGCGCGTTCCTGCAATGGGTCGCGTGGCTACGCTGCCGTGACGCACCGACACCAGTCGCTCCGGCGATGAACTCACGATGGCCCTGCCTTCGAGCACCGCCAGTCCTGAGAACGGCCCCGGATTGGTTTCGCGCAAGCGTCGATAGAGATGGTGCGGTGCTGCGTCCGCGGTCAGCGATGCGTGCCAGGATCGCGACAGATTCGCCTGGTAGATATCTCCGGCGACGATATGCTCCAACGCTCTCGCGACGGCATCGAGGTAGCGCTGCGGCGCCTCTTCAGCCACCTCGCCCGTCAGCAGCTGGGGCGGCGGATTCGCTGGAACAGCCGATGCCGCATGACGCAGATCGTGCTCAATGGCATCGAGCAGCGCTTTCGATTCGTGCTCGGCAACGATCCAGGTTTTGCCCACGACGCGATCCGTCACGATCGCTGCCGGTATGCGAATGGCCTGTGCGACCGGCTCATGCTCAGGTTCCGGCAGACGCAGGCGCGGCTCGATCTGCCCGGCCAGTTCGTACCCGAGATAGACAAACCAGCCGCCCTGGAACACCGGACCACTCATCGCTTCCGGTTGTTGCAGCCGTTGCCACCACAAATCGAGAGCATCGAGAAACCGAGCGCGGGATTCGCGACCCTGCTCGTCGACCAAACGTCCATTGGCGAACAGGGTCAGGCGCGCTCCGGGAAAGGCAAACAGAATGTCGTGCGTCCCGGGCGAGCTACCGGCCGCAGCACTTTCAAACAAGACCGGATAGCGCTGCGGATGCTGCGCGTGCAGGGCCAGCAGCGTTGACGGCGCGACCTCGACAGGTCGAAGCACCACCGGCGCATGCGTCATGAGGTTACCCTTGCTGAGCGTATCAGCCGCTCGTCTGCATCTGCTTGTCCCGGCGTCTGCTCGTCCGGCGTCGGGGCGCGAACTGGCTGTCCCGATCGGCGTCAGTCGAGTTTGCGAAAGATCAGACTGCCGTTGGTCCCGCCGAAGCCGAACGAATTCGACAGCGCGACCGTGATCGGCATCTGCCGTGCCGTATGCGGCACGTAGTCGAGATCGCAGCCTTCGCCAGGATGATCGAGATTGATCGTCGGTGGCGCGACCTGATCGCGAATCGCGAGCACCGAAAAAATGGCTTCGACCGCGCCGGCCGCGCCAAGCAGGTGACCGGTCATGGACTTGGTCGAGCTCACTGCCATCCGGTACGCGTGATCGCCAAAACAGCGCTTCATCGCGATCGTTTCGGCACGATCCCCCAGATCGGTCGACGTGGCGTGGGCATTCACATACTGCACGTCTGCGGAATTGAGTTGCGCATCTTTCATGGCGTTCGCCATCGCCAGGCGCGCGCCCTCGCCGTCTTCCGGCGGCGCGGTGATGTGATGCGCATCGCCGCTCATCCCGAAACCGATGAGTTCGGCATAAATACGCGCACCGCGCGCCTTGGCATGCTCGTATTCTTCGAGCATCAATGCGCCGGCGCCATCGGACAGCACGAAGCCATCTCGATCGCGATCCCAGGGGCGGCTCGCGCGCTGCGGATCGTCATTGCGTGTCGACAGCGCCCGTGCCTGCGAGAAACTGCCCAGCCCCAGCGGCGTGGTCGCCATTTCGCCGGCACCGCCGATCATCATGTCCGCATCTCCATACTGAATCAGCCGTGCGGCCAGGCCGATTGAATGCGTCGATGTCGTGCAGGCAGTGACGGTCGCAATGTTCGGTCCCTTGAGTCCGAACTGAATCGACACATGACCGGAAATCATGTTGATGATGCTGCCGGGCACGAAGAACGGCGAAATCTTCTTCGGGCTGTAGGTCTCCGCATACTTGCGGTAGTTGTCTTCGATGGTATCCAGTCCGCCGATCCCCGCACCCATGGCGACACCGATGCGCGCGGCGTTTTCCGCGGTCACGGTGATGCCGGAATCTTTCAGTGCATCGGCCGCCGCCGCATATCCGTAGTGCATGAACAGATCCATCCGCCGCAGTTCCTTCGCCGGCAGGTAGTCCTCGGCATTGAAGCGGGTCACGCCGCCGCCGAAACGCACGGGAAAAGCGCTGACATCGAACCGTGTGATGGGTCCGATGCCACTCCTGCCTTCCAGAATACTTTGCCACGCGCTGTCGACCGTGCTGCCCACGGGCGACACGATTCCCAACCCGGTAATTACGACACGTCGCTTGGACAAGCGATCACCTCGGTCTGACGAAGAGCTGCAACGCGGTCACGATGGCTCTCGTGACGAAGCACCGGCAGACAGCCGATGGAGCGAACTGCTTAGGCAGTAATTCCATGGCTGGCTGGTGCTGGGGCGGGCGTTCACATCGGTTGATGGCGGCGCCGGCAACTTCAGGCCTGGTTACGGCGCTCGGTGATGTAGTCGATCGCCTGCTGAACGGTCGTGATCTTCTCGGCGTCTTCGTCCGGGATCTCCGTTTCGAATTCTTCCTCAAGCGCCATGACCAGCTCGACGGTGTCGAGCGAATCGGCGCCCAGATCGTCGACGAAGGAAGCGTCATTGGTGACTTCTTCCTCTTTCACCCCCAACTGTTCGGCGACGATGGCTTTAACCTGCTGTTCGATACTGCTCATTGGTGTACGAGTCCTCTGTGAGACTGCTGAACCCTGCGCTTCAGACCAACCTTGATTGAGAATGTGGGGCGGGCCGCGGGGGGCGTATTCTATGTTAAGACGTTGGAAGGGCCAACCTGTGGAGAAAAAGAGGGCAATACGGTAATCACAAAGATTGCTCCGCTAAGGAACAGCCTTCAGACCATGTGCA
>JAIBJL010000412.1 GCA_020029545.1 Gammaproteobacteria bacterium | reverse complement strand
GTTCCCGTTTCGTGCACGTCCCTCGACCATCCTGGTGCCGGGCATACCGGAGGGTGCGATTGCCGCGATGCCTCGGCTCGAGGAATGGGGAATTCCCAGTCGTCTCGCAACACTGGCCGGCTACCCGGGCTGCTTTGACGGCTATGTCACTGACCTCGCCGCCGCGTGGCTCGGCTCGCTCGACGCTGCAGCGCTCGCAGAAGTTGAAATGTTCGCCTGCGGACCGACGGTGATGCTGAAAGCCGCCGCCGCGGTGGCGCGCAGATTCGCCATCCCCTGCCAGGTGTCGCTGGAAGAATTCATGGCCTGCGCCGTCGGCGGTTGCGCTGGCTGCGCCGTCCAGGTCACGACGCCCGATGGCCCGGCCATGAAGCGCGTCTGCGTGGATGGGCCGGTGTTTGATGCTCAAGCGGTGTTCACCGCTTGAGCGGGCGACGGTAAAACGGGCGACGGGCAACGGTCAGAACATGAGGCGACCAGTCAACGTCAATGCTCTGAATTCTGGCCGTAGCCCGTAGCCTGTCGCCCGTAGCCTTCGGCTAGCGCACTCGCTAGCCGAAGTTAATCTTCGCTTCCAGATTCGTTCTGGAATCGGCGTAGTTCAGTGCATCTTCCATGGTGATGCGATTGGCGCGATAGAGCTCGTACAGGGCCGTGTCGAAGTGCTGCATGCCCTTCTCGCTGCTGGTGCGCAGCGCTTCCTTCGCGCCGATGACGTCGCCCTTCTTGATCAGTTCCTGCACGTGCGGACTGTTGATCAGCAGTTCGACCGCAGCGACGCGGCGTTTGGCGCGGCCCGGGATCAGTCGCTGGGCAATGATCGCGCGCAGATACTGCGACAGGTCGAGGAAGATCTGCGTGTGCTGGTCGAGCGGAAACATGTTGATGATGCGATCCAGCGTTTCCGCCGCGTTGTTCGCATGCAGCGTCGCGAGCACCAGGTGGCCCGTACCGGCCAGCATGATGGCCGATTCCATGGTTTCGCGGTCACGGATTTCGCCGATCAGCAACACGTCGGGGGCCGCGCGCATCGCGCTGCGCAATGCGCGTGCATAGGACTTCGTATCCAGGCCGACTTCGCGCTGATTGATGATCGACTTCTTGTTGGAGTGCAGGAACTCGATCGGATCTTCGATCGTGATGATGTGATCGGACGAGTTTTCGTTGCGGAAATTGATCATCGACGCAAGTGTCGTCGACTTGCCCGAGCCAGTGGCGCCGACCATCAACAGCAGGCCGCGCTTCATCATCATCAGGTCTTTGAGAATGTCCGGCAGACCGAGATCTTCCAGCCGCGGCATGTCCGCCGTGATGTAGCGCAGCACCATCGCCGGATTACCGCGCTGATGGAATACGTTGACGCGGAAGCGCCCGAGGCCGGGTTCGGAGATCGCGAAGTCGATTTCCAGCTCTTCGTTGAAGGCTTCGATCTGTTCCTGCGTCATCAGGCCATAGGCGGCCTGCCGCACGACTTCCGGCGTCAGCATCTGCTTGTTGACGGGGAAAATCTGGCCTTCGATCTTGATCTTGATCGGGGCGTAGCTGGTGAAGAACAGGTCGGACGCGCGCTTGTCCACCATCAGCTTGAACAGCGGACGGGTATTGAGAACGACCGGGCGTTCTTCATTGCCGGTGTTCGCATCGTCGACTGCCACTTCGCCTTCCACTGCCATGATCTCGTCGCCTGTGTGAATCCTACTGCGGAAACCGCAACCGCAGGTTGAAAAAGTCCGCTCGTGGGCTTGTCAACCGCCCCCGACGCCCCGCCGTGCAGTTGCTCAGGCCCAACTACCGGTTGAGAACGCCTTCCACTTCCTCTTCCATGATCCGCAGGCTGCTGCCCGCCTCGTCAGCCAGCTTGGTCTCGCGCTTGCTCTCCAGCTTGATACGCAGGCGGACTTCGTTCTTGGAATCCGCATTGCGCAGGGCATCTTCGTACGAAATGATGCCCGCTTCGTACAGCTCGAACAACGACTGGTCGAAGGTTTTCATACCTAGGCGGTTGGATTTCGCCATGACTTCCTTGATGGCCGACACCTCACCCTTGAAGATCAGGTCCGCGATCAGCGGCGAATTCAGCATGACCTCCATGGACGCGATCCGCCCCACACCCGTCTCGCGCGGGATCAAGCGCTGTGAAATCAATGCGCGCGTGTTCAGCGACAGATCCATCAGCAGCTGTTCGCGGCGCTCTTCCGGGAAGAAGTTGATAATGCGATCCAGCGCCTGATTGGCACTGTTGGCGTGCAAGGTCGCCAGGACCAGGTGACCGGTTTCGGCGAACTGAATGCCGTATTCCATGGTTTCGCGATCGCGGATTTCGCCAATCAGGATCACGTCGGGCGCCTGGCGCAGCGTATTCTTCAGCGCCATGTGCCAGGAGTCGGTATCGACGCCCACTTCGCGGTGCGTGATCACGCAGCCCTTGTGGTTGTGGACGTATTCGACCGGGTCTTCGATGGTGATGATGTGGCCGCGGGTTTTCTCGTTGCGATAGTTCACCATCGCCGCCAGCGAAGTGGACTTGCCCGAGCCCGTGCCGCCGACGACGATGACCAGTCCGCGTTTGGTCATGACGACATCCTTCAGGATCGGCGGCAGCTGCATTTCTTCAAACGTCGGGATCTTTGCGTTGATCGTACGAACGACGCAGCCCACCAGTCCCTGCTGCACGAATGCGCTGACGCGAAACCGGCCGATGCCGACCGGCGCAATAGCGAAATTACATTCCTTGGTCGAGTCGAATTCCTTGGTCTGCTTGTCGTTCATGATGGAACGTACCAGCACGGCGGCCTGCTCGGGCGTCAGGACACGCTCGGACTGCGGACGAATCTCGCCATCCACCTTGATCGCCGGCGGAAAGCCCGACGTGATGAACAGATCCGAACCTTTCCGGTCCACCAGTCGCTTCAGCAGATCCTGCATCAGCTTGATGGCTTGTTCGCGTTCCATTTCTTGCTCCTCGACCTATCGTTCGAACGCAGGGCGTGGGGCCACGGGCCTGGGGCCTGGGCCAGAGAAGAGCGCACTAACCTGCAGCCCGCGCTCCTTGTTCAAAATTCGTTCGCCGTACATAGACTCTGCAAAACCATCGATCGCGACTCTCGTTCTGGCCCAGGCCCCGAGCCCGTCGCCCCAAGCCCTTCTCTCAAAACGCATCCTTGTTCTGCGCACGGAAGCGTGCTTCTTCCTTGGTCACGAGGCCTTTCTGCAGCAGTTCGGTCAGACATTGATCGAGCGTCTGCATGCCGTCCTTCTGCCCGGTCTGGATTGCCGAGTACATCTGCGCGATCTTGCCTTCGCGGATCAGGTTGCGAATCGCAGGTGTCCCCACCATGATTTCATGCGCGGCGATCCGACCGCCGCCGATGCGCTTGAGCAGTGATTGCGAAATCACGGCGCGCAGCGATTCCGACAGCATGGTACGCATCATTTCTTTTTCGGCGGCCGGAAACACGTCGACGATACGGTCGATGGTCTTGGCGGCGGAACTGGTGTGCAAGGTACCGAAGACCAGGTGGCCGGTTTCTGCCGCGGTGAGCGCAAGGCGAATGGTTTCCAGGTCGCGCATTTCGCCGACCAGGACCACGTCCGGGTCTTCACGCAATGCCGAGCGCAGCGCTTCGCTGAAGCCGAGCGTGTCGCGATGCACTTCGCGCTGGTTCACCAGCGAACGCTTGCTTTCATGCACGAACTCGATCGGGTCTTCGATCGTGAGAATATGGTCCGGCTTGTTGTCGTTGACATAGTTGACCATCGCGGCCAGCGTCGTCGATTTACCCGAACCCGTCGGCCCGGTCACAAGCACCAGGCCACGCGGCTGCATGGCCAGATCCTTGAAAATCTTGGGCGCATTCAGATCGTCGAGCGACATGATCAGCGACGGAATGGTGCGGAACACTGCAGCGGCGCCGCGGTTCTGATTGAAGGCATTGACGCGGAAACGCGCCAGCTTCGGAATTTCGAATGAGAAATCGGTTTCGTAGAATTCTTCGTAGGCCTTGCGTTGCTTGTCATTCATGATGTCGTACACCATGCTGTGCACTTCCTTGTGAGTCAGTGCAGGCATGTTGACGCGCTTCATGTCGCCGTCGACTCGGATCATCGGCGGCACACCGGAAGACAGGTGCAAGTCCGATGCATTGTTCTTGACGGCGAACGCGAGCAGCTGCGCAATATCGACAGGCATGAAATCTCCCTCAGTTGCTCCGCAAGACACTCATATCGCGCTCGTTCCGATCAACACAAAACGCGCGCCGCAAGGATCGCGCGCCGACGCAGAGCGCCCCGGAAGCTGCAAACGATCCCTACCCGATCAGTCGTTGAGGGGCCCGACGCTGCCACGAACCCGGCTATCGGCCGGTGTCGGGCGCGCACGGATCATTCGAGGCCTGGGCAGTATAGCGGAGCGATGCGGCGCCAAATATGTTAACTATTCCGCACTTTTCGGCTCGACTCGCGGGCCATTTTTG
>JAIBJL010000108.1 GCA_020029545.1 Gammaproteobacteria bacterium | reverse complement strand
GCGCCGCTACGTTCCTCAAGCATCAAGGCTGCCTGCCCCGAGGGCGAAGCGGGCCAGCGCATCGGCACCGCGCGCAGCGGCCCATGACGATACTCGAGCAATTGACCGTCTATCTCCAACGATACGTGTGCGAAATTCGCGTCAAGAAAATCCGGAATGATCGTGAACTGCGCCTCCGGAGCATCCGCATTCGGCTGGAAATATGTTTGTGCGATACGCGCAGCCGACTGAAATTGCGCGGGCACACTGCCGTGTCCTGCACTGATGGCTGCAGCGTCCGGCTTCCAGCGCCACACCGCCTGATTGGTCTCCACGAGAGGTTGCAGCGTCTCGGCGAAGAAACTCGAAAATGCTCCGCGAGCGGAGAACAGTCGGCTGAAGTCGGCAAGCGGCAGATCCGAGGAGCTGGCCGGATCGAATGGATAGCGATTCGCCGTCAACTGCTGACACTCGGCGACGAGTTGTTGATAACGCGATGTAAAATCGCCGCTGATCGTGCGATTCGCTACCGCCGCCCCTGTTGTGGTCGCGCTGACAACCAAACCGCCGATCGGTCCTGGCAACGTCTTTGCGTGGGCGTTTAGGTCTTTAAATACGGCAGACAACCGCGTCGCGGTTTGCAGCGGAGCCGGACCGCCCAGCGTGTCGATCTCGGACATGATCGACTGCACGCCCGCGAACTTCTGCAGGGTGAGATCGATCGGGGCGGGGGAGCCCGCGACCAGCCGATGCAGCGGTTCGAAATGTTTAGTGACGTCCGCACCGGCCACAGGCAACTTGACAGCTGCGCTGCCGAGCACACGACCGAGCGTACCGGTTCGGTTCGCTATGCCCCCGACAGCGGAACGCGCAGCCTCTTGATCCGCTGGAACAACGAGCATAGTGTGTGTTTGCACCAATCCGAGCAGACGCTTATATGGCGAGGTAGGAGCAGCTAGAAGACCCCATAGCTGAACCGCATCTTGAGTGCTCGCCATTTTCCTCAATGACAGATCTGCAAGCAGTGCGTCCCAGTGTCTTATGTAGTCGCCCTCATAGAGCTGCATGAGGTCCGTCATTAAGTGTGGATATTTCGCAGTGTCCATTGCTTCGTCACCAAGCACCCAGCTGTCCGCTGCAAATTGCCGCACTAGATCGAGCCGACCTTTCGTGCTGATCTCAAGGAATACGGGCTTCGTGTACAGCGCAGGCATGGGAGTGGCTAAACTCCCGCCGCTCCTTCTCGTGAAGATTGCATCGCCACCCAAGCCGATTTCCTTGCTGAGATCGATGCCACGCGCGAGATCACCCGCGTAATTCAACTTCAAGCGGCTGTACATCAAGACCGGCAAGGATGCTTGCCTAAGCGAGTTACGGGCACGTTCGACAACTTCAGCATCGAGCTGCGAGTTTTTCAATCGCGAGCCATCTGCAAGGAGTGCACGAAAATGAGTCGTCATTCGCTCGCTCATCAACGGGTCATCCGGAAAGGAGCGTCGCCATTCGAGATCACCGATGAACTCGAGTTGCTCCGCATCGATGCGTTTCGGCGTGCCAAACATCAGGTAGGCTTTTAGATATTCGTAAAGCTTGTCCGGCTCTGCCGCGTACGACACGAGCCGGTTGCGGAAATGCGCGACGACTTCCGGCAGCAGACCTGAATTCAATTCGCGAAAATAGGCGTCTTCGGCCGCAGTCGATATCGAGCGCCCCTTGTACAGGCCCCATCGCATTGTGAGCGGAACGTTGACCCCGTACTGCCTGGAGACCGTGAGAAGTTCTCGAAGCGCGTCGAGCCTCTTCAATCGCAGATCCAGCGTCGTAGCGGCATCCAATGCCGGTAGCGAGCTGAATGCTTGGGCGGACTTGCCCACTTCGACAAGATATGATCGATTGCGTTGGTAACTCATCGACAACGCAATCCCCACCCCAACGACAGATGAGCCAATGACCACAAGTGCAGCCGCGTTGGCAAACGCCTTGCGCCATTCGACTCGCCTATTGACTCCCGCCAAGCCAGACTCTGGAAACATGACGTCGCGCAGCAGGCGCTGAATGAAATATGCGCGGCCCTGAGAAGGAGAAAGCATCGTGGCGCGCACGTTAAAACCGAACGACCGCGCCAATGAACCGATGAGGCGATCGATCGGCGTGCCCTCTTGCGTTGCGCTCGTGAAGTAGACGCCGCGCAGCAGCGCCATTGGTTCATTTCCCGGCAAACCACCAAATGTCTGCGAAATGAACTCACGCAGCGCCGGCTCGATCGCTGCGAACTGGGTGGGAAAGGTGGCGATCGCAGCACGGCGTTGTACGTCAGGCTCGTCTTCGAGCCGCAGTATGAGTCGATCGTTCAATCGGTCAAGCAAGCGACGGAATTCGTCACCGACTTGTGCAGACGCGCCGCCATCGTGAGAGCGGTCGATCGGGAACGTCATGCCCCACACCTGAGCGCGATCTTCATGTCCGAAATCGTCGAAGAACTCTCTGAATCCAGCAAGCAGATCCAGCTTCGTCAGCACGAAATACACAGGCAAGCTGATCGACAGCTCACGCGTGAGTTCCTCCATTCGTCGACGTACCGCTTCTACATTGAGGCGACGCTCGTCTTCCGAGAGACCCAACAAGTCCGAGGCGCTGAACGCGACAATCACACCGTTGATCGGCCTGCGCGCACGATATCGGCGCAGCGAGGCGAGGAATTCCATCCAGCCCGCCGAATCCCGGCTCGCATCGGCATCGTGCGTCGTGTAGCGTCCAGCCGTATCGAGCAGTATTGCCTCCTCAGTGAACCACCAATCGCAATTTCGGGTGCCACCGACACCACGCAGCGCCTCCTTGCCAAATTGTTTTGCGAGGGGGAAATTGAGGCCGGAGTTCGCAATCGCCGTGGTCTTTCCCGCGCCCGGCGGGCCGATAACCACGTACCACGGGAGCTCGTATAAGCTGCGCGAACCGCGACGCGATTGCTTTTTTAACAAGGCAAGCGCCTCTTCAAAGCGAGCGCGCACTTGAGTCGCTTCACCGACTGAAACTGGGGCCGCATCCTTCGCCGCAGCTACCGCTACCAGCCGCTCGCCGGCGCGGCCCGCGCGCCAGCGCTGCAGCAGGACCCACGCAATCCACGAGATCGCCAGAGCACCGATGGCCACGCTTCGCTCGAAAACCGAATCGAGCGGTTTGTAAGGCCCGAGCGCGAGGTACGGGCCGCCCAGCCAAATCGCCAGCGCAATGCAACCCACGGCAATCAGAGTCAGGAACCAGCGTTGGCCAAGCACGTCGACAACTTTCACGGCGCTACATCCCTGTTAAGATTCACAATCTCGACACGTCGATTGCGTGCCCGATTTTTGGCAGTGTTGACAGGCTGATAGCGTGGCTGGGTATCGCCTACTCCGACCCATTGCACTCGGCCGAAATCGCTCATCCACGGCTTGAGCAAATCCGCTACGGCCAGCGCCCGTTCCCGCGACAATTCGAAGTTGTCGGCATAGTTTAGTGACCGCACGGGGACATCATCCGTGTGCCCGACTACCGTTACCGAACCTGGTACCTTGTTCAGCGCCTCCGCGATCACACGAAACGTGTTGAGATCGCGCTGCTGCACCTTGGCACTGCCCGACGGAAAGAGTTCCTCACCAAGCAGCGTCACAATCGTTTGATCGGCGAATTCTTCGACCTTCAACACTCCTGCCTGCTCCTGTGATCGGAGAAGCTCCTTTAGCGTACTGATGCGAGCCGCAGGAGCATCGTACGCAACTGGAGGTTGCAGCAACGCTTCCTTGATCGGCGCGGCCATTGCGTTCAAACGCACGGTATACGTGACGTAAGCGCTAATCAGGATCGCCAGTCCTGCGGCACCGAGCATCCACCATGGCAAATAGCTGAAAATGCGCTTGCGTCGATCCGACACGCCGCGCCACTGCGGCGAGAGATCTTCATTGCGTAGCTGCCGCGAGTCGCGGATAAGTCGGAATAGATTGTGCTGAAGTTCGCTCAGTCGTACTTTTCCGTGCGGCTCCAGTCGGTACATGCCTTCATAGCCGAGAACCAAACACATATATTGCAATTCGATCAGGTCGACGTAGCGGCTCGGCTGCAAGGAAATTTTTTCCAGAATCTGGAAAAACTTCTCTCCACCGGACTTCTCCCTGTGGAAGGTAACCAGCAACGACTGACCCGACCAATCACTATGTGCACCCCAGGGGGTATTGAGCACTGCGGAATCGAAGAAGGTGCACAGAACATAGCGCGCTACGAGCGCATCCTCTGGCACAACGCCCGCAACTCGTAAGCGATCATCAAATAGTCGAATCTCTTGCATTGCCTGAGAGCGCAATGCTGGGACGTCCGCTTGCGTCACCAAAGACTGCATCCGCGCTGCAATCGCGATCAATGGACCTGCAGCCGCAAGGGTCGGATTCCTCCCAGTGACGACAAGGTCCTTCGTCAAGCCGCCGAGCGTAATCGCATCTGGCACGAATCGAAGCGATGAAGCAGGTACAGTTTCCGCGCGAGATTCCGCAGGGCGACGCAAGCCCGGCCGCGGTCTAAGTATCGTTCTCTCGCGCGGTGCGAATGGATCGTCCAGATCGTTTGTCATGCACTGCTCAACCGCGAATTGCCCACATTTCCAACGTAAGCCCAGGGAACGAGTCTGGGATATGAAGGGCAATGCCTCCACTCGATTTCAGCTCCCGAAACAACGGGCTGTTGCGGTCGAGTTCGAAATAAGCGAATCCCGCGTGAAAAGGGATTTGCCGTGGAACCGCAGCAAGCGCCACGAGCGGAACTCCGGGGAGGTGTTCGTTGACCAAGCGCGCTATCTTCTCCATGGATGCCACAGTAACCTGTGCCGGAAAATCCCGACGGAGACTTTCCATCGCGAGATCGGCCCGCGCGGCAAGGACAAACGCTGCGTCATCGAACAGCGCCTTGTCGCCGGCCGTCGCCACCGAGATATTGAAGCGTTTCTTCGCGATCGGGATTGGCACTGCGGTCTGTTGCAAGACGACGTTGAAGCAAGCACGCAGCGCATTCATCACCGGCTCGAATGACGAGCGCAAATTCTCGTGCACGTATTGCGGCAGTTGCGGTGGGCGACGTGCTTGCATCGTGAGAGTCGCAAGATCTCCAATGATAGACAAACATAGCCGGTACAGATCTTCGGGATGCAGATGCGCACTCTGCGCAAGATGCGCCACGATCGGCTCGTAACGATTGATCGTCTGCAACATCAAGAAATCTGCAATTTCGGCGGAGCCGCCGCGACCAGAAGCGACCGCGCGCGCGGCCAGAACCTCGCCGCGCTGATGCAACAAGCCTCGAACCTCGACGAGGAATGTCGCGAGCGCCCCCGCATGACGCGCGTTCATCACGGTGGGAATGAAACGTTCCTCTAAGACAACCGAACGATCGGCTCGACCCTCTTCAACATGCGCGGTAGGAATACAGGCGAACGCATCGCGAGGCTCGCTCGCGAGTACGAGTTGGGCACGCAAACAGGCAACTTCGATGGGCTGCATCTCGAGTCCGCTCGCCGTAACGTCGACCGTTTCAATATCGCGCGCCAGATAGCGCAATACCCTATTTGTGTTCGCTCCTTGATCCGATTCGCGAACACCCGACTGACGTAGGGGAAGAGCAAGGAATACAGCCTCATCGCGTGTGTTCGCGTCGATATCAATGGGGGGCGGCAGAGGGTCGTCGTCGGGCATCGAAAATGGGGTTCCATCCGGAAACACGCCGCGCGCCCGAGCCAATGCGAACTTACCGATCGCAAGCAAATCCCGCTCAATCACGAGTTCCGTAAAGCCCCACGAATGGCCGCGCAATTCCGCAGTACGCCCTTCGACGAACCTCTCGAAATGGCGGTCTTGCTGCTGGAAGTGTTGCGGCCGCAGGAACAGACCTTCGGACCAGATAACTTTGTTATTGAGCGACATTTGGAACAACTCGAAATAGGTGGCGATCAATCTTCGACCACAATGACAACCTGATCTTTCTTTAGCTCGATCGACACGCGGTCCTTTTTGATGTCCAGGAACGACTTATTGGGTCTTTTCGCCACAACACGCCAACGAGCATTCCGGTAGTCCGCATACTCAGCCATGACGCCGAGCACATTTGCCTCGGGAGCAATCTTCAGCTCGAATTTTTTGCGCTCGCCCGGCGCGAGATCGTGCTCCAAACGTTGAACAAGGCTAGATCCCAGTACCTGCTGTTCGGAGTCGACCAAACTCCAGTAGTCGGCGGAGAGAAATGCACCAGCCTCCTTAAGCTGGAACACGCGAAGGTGCACCGGCGACGGACGCCCTTCTCTGTTTGGATTAACGTCGTCGCTCGCTGCGACTTGCGCTCTTACGATGTGTGCCTTGGTTGCCTGCGACGCGCACGCGCCAAGAGTAACTAACATACTCAGCAGAACCATTCGGCTTAGCAAGGCTCGACATACGCCTGGTCCATCACTACAACAAAGATCCCTCATACGTCCTTTTGTCTGTCGCTGACAGCTGCGCTTGTCTTGAACGCCGCCATCTGTTCTTCATAGGCGCGGGTGAAATAATCCTGAAATAGCCGGCGAAAGCTATTGTCTCTATCTTGAGACAATTGCGCGAAGCGGCGGTCGTAGAAATCCTTGAAACGAGATCCCGCACCAAGCTTCGACAAGCGACCTCCATATCTCTCCAAGCTGTCCAGCTCAGCTTTCAATTTAGCAGGATCGAACTGTTCTAGCATCGCTTCAAACGCGGCACGCATTCCCTGCAGAACGGCGATCTGATGATGGCGAATATCGGCAAAGGCCTCCTCAAACGCACGCGTCATCGGCAGGTACGAACCGTTGCGCTCAACTAACATGGCTTTCAAGGCGGCTTGCACATTGGGCGAAAACTTCAGCGGATTGTTCTCCATTGGCTGAATGCGCGTCATCGACATGCGCAATTGCGATTTGATTTGAGTACGAGATTGCAGCACTTCCATGACACCTTTCGTGACGATCTGCAGCAACTCGTTCAGATCCGGTTGGGCGTCCGCCACCTCAGTCTGATTTTCAGGAGGGAACACTGTCATCTGTTCGTGCGCAAGGGAACGCACTTTCGAACTCCGCGCCTCATCTAGATCATGGGTGTCGGCCTGGTGAACCGCAGCAACGGGCAGGACCGGAGACTGCGTGGTCAGGGCAGATCCAGCATGAGCCTGCGCAGGCTCCTGATATACATCGGTTCGAGTGGAGTCAGCAGTCGAATTGGCTTTCGATAGGAGACTGATCGGATGCGCTTCGATGTGAGTTAGACCACTGCGATTCCATGCTTCCGGAATACGCGCCGTAGCCAATTCCACCGGCAGCGCCCGCGGAGCTTGAAAATGACCGTTAATTACGTGATTCGCAGGGTTTTCCGCACTCGCCGACGAAGGCGCTGCGGGCACTACTGGCGGCACACCGAGTGCCGCGAGCGGATCCAGACTACCGCTGTTAGCAACAAGGGCGTCCTTGATGTCGAGGGTGGCCAGCGCGCGTTGTTCCTGCCGCGACACGGGAGATGGCGCGGCTTCGACGATGAATTCATATTGATCCAGGAAAAAACGATCGTTGACCTTCAGCAATTGCGGGTCATGATTGGAAACGAAGTTCGACGGCTGACTGACGGCCAGCGGGTTACGGCCAACGCCTTCGATATAATAGGCGCTGTCGATGCAGCGAATACGCGCGTGGATTCGTGAGATGTATGGGTCTTCTATGACCCAGCCATTTTCTTTCGCTCGACCGATCTGAATTCCTTCGCTACCGATCGTTTTTCGGCCGTCGACCTTGGCACCCGCATTGGCTATTGAAATCGTCAAAAACATGAGGATGAATTCAGTCCATGCGAAAGTGCCTAAGTCCGTGTGCAACGACCCACAAATCCGTGCTGTCGTACCCAATTCCAGCTGAACGCTGGAGAGGCGAACTCTACCGGCTTGTTTCGTCGGGCCGCAACGGGCAAATAGCGAATAAAATCAGATTATGACCAATGAAAGGTCTTCAGCTCGGATGTAATCGAGAAACGCGACGTTTATCGAGAGTCCCCAGAGACCACATTGAGAATTTCCGTCATGCCACCCAGGTCAAATTTAATGACCGCCGAACAATGACCTTGCCTGACGAGAACCATTCGGCCTGTTCTCATCGGCGGTCTTCACGATTGTGTATTTCGCTTCCGTCAGTTTGAAACCATCGACCTAATCGTCGTGGTCGGTTTCGCGATTCGGCAGGTCGATCAGCGTGACACTTTGCTCCACCACCGTCTTGCCGATCTTGTGCGTGAGGACAACCGATGGTGACTGCGTCACGAAGTCCCAGACTGGACCGCTTGCGGATGGGTTCTGTTTGTTGAGGGCAAAGTTAGAGAAAAAAACTCCTCCACGAATGGTTTCGAAAAAAGTGGCGTGTTCATCCCAGGTTCTTAGAATTTTCGGGTACCCCTTTTGTTTCAAGATCAGCCAGTGACCGTGCAATCACCGTGGTCAATGTCGTCGCATCGTTGTTCGCGGCTTCTTCCTCGATCTGCCGCTCATCGAGCATTCCATTGCGTGAGGTCTGCGTCTCGCTTGTTTCTCGCGGCGGGAATGGCAGCGTCTCGATCGTTGCAGCCATCTCAGCTGTATCGCAAGCCAGGCACATGAGCCACCCTCGTCGTGATCAGGCAGTGGTACGCAGCGGGAATGGCGAGACCGTTGCGGTCGCCGCACGTTCTGCAGACAGAATGGTGTTGTGGAGCAGCATCGTCACCGTCATCTGACCGACGCCCCCGGGTACGGGCGTGATGTAAGACGCCTTCCGCCGCACGCCTTCGAAGTCGACGTCGCCCACGATGCGGCCATCAGCCAGGCGATTGAAGCCCACGTCGATGACGACGGCACCGGTCTTGACCATCTGCGGCACGATCAGATTCGGCACACCCGCCGCAACCACAAGAATGTCGGCGAGCAACGTGAACTGCCCGAGATCTCGGGTCTTCTTGTGACAGATGCACACGGTGGCATCCTGCTGCATCAACATGAGCGCGGTGGGCTTGCCGACGATGTTGCTGGCGCCGACCACGACCACATTGCGCCCTTCCACGGGAATGTTCTCGTGCTCAAGAATTTTCTGCACACCGTACGGCGTGCATGGCGAAAACACCGTGCTGCCGGTAACGAGACCACCCATGTTGTAGAGATGAAATCCATCGACGTCTTTGGCGACGGAAATTCGCTCCAGCACACTGGCCACGCGAATCTGTGCCGGCAACGGTAACTGCACCAGGATGCCGTGTGTCTGCGGATCGTCGTTGAGACGCTCGATCTGCTCCAGCACTTGCGCCTCGGTGGCCGTTGCAGGCAGCTCTATCAATTCGGATCGAATGCCTACTTCGCGGCAACCCGCAATCTTGCTACGCACATAGGACTGCGACGCGGCACTGTCGCCGACGAGAATGACGGCAAGACCCGGCGTGACACCATGCTGGTCACGCAACCGCTCGACGCGCACGTGATATTCGGCACGGAGCTTTTTCGCGATCGCCTTGCCGTCGATGATCTTTGCGGACTCACCAGTCACTTCGTCACCTCAACACCACCGTCTTGCTGCCGTTCGGAAACACTCGCCGCTCGGCGTGCCACTTCACGGCGCGATTCAGCACCACGCTCTCGAGGTCGGCACCAATGGTCACCAGGTCGTCCGGCGCCATGGTGTGATCGACGCGCGCGACTTCCTGTTCGATGATCGGCCCTTCGTCGAGCTCGGTCGTGACGTAGTGCGCTGTCGCACCGATCAGCTTGACGCCCCGCGCATGGGCCTGGTGATAGGCCTTCGCGCCTTTGAAACCAGGCAGAAACGAATGATGAATATTGATCGCACTGCCTGAGAAGTACCTGCAGGCATCCGCGCTGAGAATTTGCATGTAGCGCGCCAGCACCAGCAGTTCGCCATCCAGTTTCTCGAACAGTTCGATGATGCGCTGCTCCTGTTCGGCCTTGCGGCCGTCGATCACCGGCAGGTAATGAAACGGAATGCCATGCCATTCGGTCAGGCTGCGCAGGTCCTGATGATTCGATAGGACGGCCACCACCTCGATCGGCAATGTACCGGTGCTCCAGCGATGCAGCATGCTGTTGAGGCAATGGCCGTGCCGCGAGACTGCGACTACCGCGCGGCATTTGCGCTGCACTTCGTGAAAGTGCCAACGCATGTCGAATTGCCGCCCGACGGTCCTGGCGAACTCCTGATCGAGTTCCGCCAGCGACGGTGTTTCCGGGCTGTTGCCATGGAACACCGTGCGCATGAATGAGGTCACCGTGTACGGATCGTCGTAGTGCTGCGCTTCGGTGATCAGGCAGTTGCGCGCAGCGAGATAGCCGGCCACCGCCGCGACGATGCCCGTGGTGTCCGGGCACGATAATGTGAGCACAATGCTAGGGAGCCTCTGCATAGGTTATACGTCACGCGACGGATTGGAGACGCAACGCGTGGCGCATAACCTGTGCAGAGTCTCCCTGGGCCGGGGCGACGCCCGGCCCTCAGGCTGCGACGCACTCCCGCCCACGGCTGGAGTGCGTGCAGTCAATGTTGCCGACACAGGGGCTGTCACGGAACCTGCCATTCAGCGAGATAGCCCTTTTTCGAGTGATCGGTCAGTAACGGTAGTGATCAGGCTTGTACGGTCCCTGCCGCGATACCCCGATGTAATCCGCCTGCTGCTGTGTCAGTTCGGTGAGCTGGACGTTGAGCGTTGCGAGCTGCAGACGCGCGACTTTCTCATCGAGATGCTTCGGCAGCACATAGACACCGATCGGATACTTCGACGTGTTCGCATACAGCTCGATCTGCGCCAGCGTCTGGTTCGCAAACGAGGAACTCATCACGTACGACGGATGGCCGGTTGCACAACCCAGATTCACCAGGCGGCCTTCGGCGAGCAGGATAATGCGCTTGCCGTCCGGGAAAATGATATGGTCGACCTGAGGCTTGATGTTTTCCCAGGTGTACTTGCGCAGCGAAGCGACATCGATTTCGTTGTCGAAGTGGCCGATGTTGCAAACAATGGCATTGTTCTTCATCGCCTTCATGTGATCGTGAGTGATCACCTGGAAGTTGCCGGTCGTGGTCACGAAAATATCGGCCTTGGCGGCGGCATATTCCATCGTGACGACGCGATAGCCTTCCATCGCGGCCTGCAGTGCGCAGATCGGATCGATTTCCGTCACCCATACCTGGGCCGACAGCGATCGCAGTGCCTGGGCCGAGCCCTTACCCACATCGCCGTAGCCCGCAACGACGGCCACCTTGCCGGCGATCATCACGTCGGTCGCACGTTTGATGCCATCGAGCAATGATTCGCGGCATCCGTACAGGTTGTCGAACTTGCTCTTGGTCACCGAGTCGTTGACGTTGATCGCAGGAAATGCCAGCCGACCTTCCTTCGCCATCTGGTACAGGCGCTTCACGCCGGTCGTGGTTTCTTCGGACACACCCTTGATCTGCTTGAGGCGCACCGAGTACCACTTGGGGTCGATCTTAAGCTTGGCCTTGATCGAATTGAACAGCGACACTTCTTCGTCGCTGCCCGGCTTCGACAACAGGCTGGCATCGGTCTCGGCGCGCGTTCCCAGGTGCAGCAACAAGGTGGCATCGCCACCATCGTCCAGAATCATGTTCGAGTAGCCGCCATCCGGCCAGTCGAAAATGCGGTGCGTATAGTCCCAGTATTCATCCAGCGACTCGCCCTTGTAGGCGAACACCGGTATGCCACGAGCGGCGATCGCTGCGGCAGCATGGTCCTGGGTGGAGAATACGTTGCAGGAGGCCCAGCGCACCTGGGCGCCCAGTGCCTGCAGGGTCTCGATCAGCACCGCGGTCTGAATCGTCATATGCAGCGAACCGGTAATACGCGCACCCTGCAGCGGCTGGGTCTTCGCGTATTCCTTGCGGATCGCCATCAGGCCAGGCATTTCGGTTTCGGCAATCAGGATTTCCTTGCGCCCCCAATCGGCAAGGGAAATGTCGGCAACGTAAAAATCATTCGAAGTTGGCTTGGCAACTGCGCTCATGAGCTATCTCCATTCAAAGTGAAGCGGGCGCCGTTGCCGTTAAAGGCAAGACGCGCCGAGCCTGGCAGGCGCAGCTGGCAACACGCCAGCTCATCTGCTGCAGCGCCCCTCGGCGCGCGAGAATTGCGGTCGCTATATTAACCGGTTGCGGCGCGTTTTACGCCTGCCTCGGCCGCAAGGGCCTCCGCCTTGTCGGTCTTTTCCCAGCTGAATTCCGGCTCGCTGCG